>NZ_JBFBJY010000088.1:0-32580 GCF_040702125.1 Kitasatospora sp. NPDC085895
GAACCGCGCGGGACGGAAGTGACGGCGTTGCGCCTTCCGTCCCGCGCGGTTCCCCGCGCCCCTCAGTGGTCACCTGCTCGAAACGGGCGAGCCCTGGTCCCTGGTTCGCCCCGTGTGTCAGGAGTAGACCGGGCCGGTGAACTTCTCGCCGGGGCCGGCGCCCGGGGCGTCCGGGACGACGGAGGCCTCGCGGAAGGCGAGCTGGAGGGAGCGCAGCCCGTCCCGGAGCGGTGCGGCGTGGAAGTTGGAGATCTCGGGGGCGCCGGCGGTGACCAGCCCGGCGAGGGCGGTGATCAGCTTGCGGGCCTCGTCGAGGTCCTTGTCGGCCTCGCCGCCCTCGGCGAGCCCGCACTTGACGGCGGCCGCGCTCATGAGGTGGACGGCGACGGTGGTGATCACCTCGACCGCCGGGACCTCGGCGATGTCGCGGGTGAGGTCGTCGAAGCCGACGGCCTGCTCGTCGTCGTGCTCGTGGGGCTGGCTGCTCAAGGTGGCTCACTCCGTCTGGCCGGTGGACGTACACAGGGAGCGTACAAGGCGGCGTGACCGGGGCCGGAATAACGGTGGCCGCCCGAACGCTGCTATGATTCGAGACTGACCGGCCAGGAGTCCGTACGGACACCCGGCCAGCAAGTGGAGGCTCCACCCAGGAGGCCCGAGAGGGCAACCGCGACAGTCTCCCACCTGATCGGCCCCCGGGTCGACGGGTCCGGTCCGCGACGTGCGCCGCGAGGTGCGCGATCGTCAGTGGCGTCCCGCCAGGGGCGCCCCGGTTGTGTGGAGCCCCGCCTGTACCGTGCGGGGCTTTTTTCGTGCGTTCGGTGCCTGTTCCCGGGCAGCGGAGCATGAATGAAGCCCCGCCCAGTGGTCGAAACCACGACGTGCGACCGCCGCCCGACGGCCGCACTGAATTAGGTGCAACCGAGGAGGCCCCATCAGCACCGAGCCCCGCATCAACGACCGGATTCGCGTCCCCGAGGTGCGACTCGTCGGTCCCAGCGGCGAGCAGGTCGGCATCGTGCCGCTTGCCAAGGCGCTGGAGCTTGCCCAGGAGTACGACCTCGACCTGGTCGAGGTCGCGGCGACCGCACGGCCGCCCGTCTGCAAGCTCATGGACTACGGCAAGTTCAAGTACGAGTCGGCGATGAAGGCCCGTGAGGCGCGCAAGAACCAGGCGCACACGGTCATCAAGGAGATGAAGCTCCGGCCGAAGATCGACCCGCACGACTACGACACCAAGAAGGGTCACGTCGTCCGGTTCCTCAAGCAGGGCGACAAGGTCAAGATCACGATCATGTTCCGCGGTCGTGAGCAGTCCCGCCCCGAGCTGGGCTTCCGACTGCTGCAGCGTCTCGCGGAGGACGTCCAGGACCTGGGCTTCGTGGAGTCCTCGGCCAAGCAGGACGGCCGTAACATGATCATGGTTCTCGGCCCGCACAAGAAGAAGACCGAGGCGATGGCCGAGGCGCGCGCCCTCGCGGACGCCCGCAAGGCCGAGCGTCAGGGCCGCACCCCGGGTGCCGCCGCTGAGGCCCAGGCCGACGAGGCCCCGGAAGCCGTCGAGGCCGACGAGGCCGTCGAGGCCGCGCCCGCCGCCGAGGTCGAGCAGCCGGCCGACACCGAGCAGGAGAGCTGAGCCGAAAGGCCCAGGCCCCGCACGGACGGCCACAACGGCCGGGGCTCCCGTCCCGGCCAGGAGAACAATCCACTCCCGGCCCGCACAGCACTGTGCGGGCCGGGGCGGACCGACGAGGAGATACGGCGACATGCCGAAGCAGAAGACGCACAGCGGCGCCAGCAAGCGCTTCAAGATCACTGGCTCCGGGAAGGTGCTGCGCGAGCGTGCCGGCCGTCGCCACCTCCTGGAGCACAAGCCCTCGACGCTGACCCGCAAGCTGGCCGGCAACGCCGAGATGGCCCCCGCCGACGCCAAGAAGATCAAGAAGCTTCTCGGCAAGTGATCGCCCGCCCGCGGCGCCCCCGCGGGACCGGCTGATCCTTTCCGACCCAATCGATTGACGGACCGCCAGGAGCCATCCGCGGTCCAACCCAAGGAGTAATCAAGTGGCACGCGTCAAGCGGGCAGTCAACGCCCACAAGAAGCGCCGGGTCATCCTCGAGCGGGCCAGCGGTTACCGCGGCCAGCGCTCCCGCCTTTACCGCAAGGCCAAGGAGCAGGTCACCCACTCGCTCGTCTACAACTTCAACGACCGCAAGAAGCGCAAGGGCGACTTCCGTCAGCTCTGGATCCAGCGCATCAACGCTGCGGCCCGTGCCAACGGCATGACCTACAACCGCTTCGTGCAGGGCCTGAAGGCCGCGGGCGTCGAGATCGACCGCAAGATGCTCGCCGACCTGGCCGTCAACGACGCCGCCGCGTTCGCCGTGCTGGTCGAGGTCGCGCAGAAGGCGCTGCCGGAGGACGTCAACGCCCCCAAGGCCGCCTGATCCGGGCCGAGCCCCGGTAGGTGAGCTCTTCGGGCCCGCAGGCCGTACCGCCTGCGGGCCCGATGCGCATTCCAGGCCCCTCAGAGAACGAGAGCATGCAGAGCACCGACACCCCCCTGCTGACCTCCCTGCGCTCCCCGCGCGTCGTCGCGGCGCGACGGCTGGCCCGGCGGAACCAGCGCGGCAAGGACCGCCGCTTCCTGGCGGAGGGCCCGCAGGCCGTCCGCGAGGCCGTGGCGTACGGGCGGCTGCCGGGCTCGGCCGAGCACGCGGTGGTCGAGATCTACCTCACCCCGCAGGCGCTGGAGCGGCACGCCGACATCGCGGACGCCGCCCGCGCGGCCGGGCTGCCGCTGCTCACCGCCACCGAGGAGGTGATCGCGGAGATCTGCGACACCGTCACCCCGCAGGGCGTCGTGGCGCTGTGCCGCTTCATCGACACCCCCTTCGAGGAGGTGCTGGCCTCGCGGCCCCGGCTGGTCGCGGTGCTCGCGAACGTCCGCGACCCCGGCAACGCCGGCACCGTGCTGAGGACGGCCGACGCCGCCGGCGCGGACGCCGTGGTGCTCACCGACGCCTCGGTGGACCCGTACAACCCGAAGGCCGTCCGGGCCTCGGTCGGCAGCCTCTTCCACCTGCCCTTCGCCACCGGCGTGCCGATCGAGGAGGCCGTCGCCGAGCTGCGGGCGGCCGGGGTGCGGGTGCTGGCGGCGGACGGCGCGGGCGAGCGCGACCTCGACCAGGAGCTCGACGAGGGCACCCTCGGCGCCCCGGTCGCCTGGGTCTTCGGCAACGAGGCCTGGGGCCTGCCGGAGGAGACCCGCGCACTCGCCGACGAGGTGGTGCGCGTGCCCATCCACGGACACGCCGAGAGCCTCAACCTGGCCACGGCCGCCGCCGTGTGCCTCTACGCCTCGGCCCGTGCGCAGCGGTCGCCCGGAGGGTGTCGCACACGGCCGCAGGAGCGCTAGGGTCGGCCTCGGCGGGGAGCACGGTGGTGGGTCAGGGGAGGACACCCATGGTCGGCAGCGGGGCGGAGCTGGACCCGGACGACCTGCCCGACGGCCTGGTCGTCGCGGACGCCGACGGCCGGGTGGTCTGCTTCAACCGGGCCGCGGCCCGGCTCACCGGGCGCCGCCGCGACGCGGTGCTCGGCACCCCGCTGGAGGACGCCCTGCCGCTGGAGGACCTCGACGGCCGCCGCTGGTGGAAGCTCACCGACCCGTACGGCGGCCTCGCGGTGCGCACCGGCCAGCCCGAGCGGAACCTGCTGCTGCCCGGCGGCTGCGAGGTGCTGGTCTCCGCCCGGTACGTCCGGGAGCGGCCCGGCGGCCCGGTGCAGCGGGTGGTGGTGGCGCTGCGCGGCACCGAGGCCCGGCGGCGCACCGAGCGCAGCCACGCCGAGCTGATCGCCACCGTCGCGCACGAGCTGCGTTCCCCGCTGACCAGCGTCAAGGGGTTCACGGCGACCCTGCTGGCCAAGTGGGAGCGGTTCAACGACGGGCAGAAACGGGTGATGCTGGAGACCGTCGACGCCGACGCCGACCGGGTCACCCGGCTGATCGCCGAGCTGCTCGACATCTCCCGGATCGACGCCGGCCGGCTGGAGATCCGCAAGCAGGTGGTCGACCTGGCGGCGGCCGTCCGCCGGCACGTGGACGGCAAGGTGGCCGCCGGCATCCCGGCCGAGCGCTTCGACATCCGGATCGCCGACGGCCTGCGCCAGCAGTGGGGCGACCCGGACAAGATCGACCAGGTGCTGGCCAACCTGCTGGAAAATGCCGTGCGGCACGGCGAGGGGACTGTCACCATCGAGGTGGCCCCCGCCGTCGAGATCGTCGAGGCGGCCGGCCGGCAGCATCCGGGCACCCCGCCGAGGACGGTGGAAGGGACAGCGGTCACCGTGAGCGACGAAGGCAGCGGCATCCCCGAGGAGTCGATGCCGCGCGTCTTCACCCGCTTCTGGCGCGGCTCCAAGCGCGGCGGCACCGGTCTCGGCCTCTACATCGTCAAGGGCATCGTGGAGGCGCACGGCGGCGTCATCCGGATCAGCCGGGCCCCCTCGGGCGGCGCCCGGTTCCGATTCACCCTGCCCGCGGGCGTGCCGGACTTCATGCTGTAGGTCCGCGCCCGGCGGGCTCCTCGCGCACACGGCCACGGACGGCGAACCGGCCGTCGGCGTGCTGCGACTACACTCGACCTTTGGCGTTGTGGGACGCCCTGCGCGGCCGTGCCGCGGACACCCCTCCCGGTCACCTCCCGGCACCGGCCAGGGGCTGCCCGTGTTCCGGCCACGCCGGGCGTAGCGCAAGGGCGAGCCATCCACTTCACGAGCAGGAGCACGGGAAAGATAGAGATGTCGGCACCCAACAAGTCGTACGACCCGGTCGAGGTCGAGGCCCTCAAGCCCGAGGTGGTGGAGCAGGCCCGGGACGAGGCGATCGCCGCGTTCGCCGCCGCCGCCGACCTCGACGCGCTGAAGCAGGCCAAGGTCGCCCACACCGGCGACCGTTCGCCGCTCGCGCTCGCCAACCGTGAGATCGGCGCGCTGCCGCCGCACGCCAAGGCGGCGGCCGGCAAGCTGATCGGCCAGGCCCGCGGAGCCGTCAACCAGGCCCTGGCGCGCCGCCAGGCCGAGCTGGAGGCGGAGCGGGACGCCCGCGTGCTGGTCGAGGAGGCGGTGGACGTCACCCTGCCGTACGACCGCGCACCGCGCGGCGCCCGGCACCCGCTGACCACCATGGCCGAGCGCATCGAGGACACCTTCGTCGCCATGGGCTACGAGGTCGCCTCCGGCCCCGAGGTCGAGGCGGAGTGGCTGAACTTCGACGCCCTCAACCTGCACCCGGACCACCCGGCCCGCTCCATGCAGGACACCTTCTTCGTGCAGGCCCCGGACGGCTCCGCCGACTCCGGCGTGGTGCTGCGCACCCAGACCTCCCCGGTGCAGATCCGCACCATGCTCGACCGCCAGCCGCCGCTCTACGCGGTGAGCCCCGGCCGGGTGTACCGCACCGACGAGCTGGACGCCACGCACACCCCGGTCTTCCGCCAGGTCGAGGGCCTCGCGGTGGACGAGGGCATCACCTTCGCCGACCTCAAGGGCACCATCGAGGTGCTGGTCGAGAAGCTGATCGGCGGCCACCTCGAACTGCGCTGGCGCCCCTCGTACTTCCCGTTCACCGAGCCGAGCGCCGAGGTGGACCTGCAGTGCTTCGTCTGCCGCGGTGAGAGCGTCGGCAACCCGGACCGCCCCTGCCGCACCTGCTCCTCCGAGGGCTGGATCGAGCTCGGCGGCTGCGGCGTCGTCAACCCCCGGGTGCTGGTCGCCGCCGGTGTCGACCCCAACCGCTACAGCGGGTTCGCCTTCGGCCTGGGCCTGGAGCGAATCCTGATGAACCGCCACAACGTCGCCGACATGCGCGACATGGTCGAGGGTGACGTCCGCTTCACCCTCCCGTTCGGGATGGAGATCTGATGCGCGTCCCGCTTTCCTGGCTGCGCGAGTACGTCGACCTGCCGGCGGGCGAGACCGGCCGCGACGTGGCGGCCCGGCTCGTCCGGGCGGGCCTGGAGGTCGAGACCGTCGAGCAGCTCGGCGGCGACCTCAAGGGCCCGCTGGTGGTCGGCGAGGTGCTCTCCATCGAGGAGCTGTCCGGCTTCAAGAAGCCGATCCGGCACTGCTTCGTCAACGTGGGCGACGCGAACGGCACCGGCGAGCCGCAGGAGATCGTCTGCGGCGCGACCAACTTCCAGGTCGGCGACAAGGTCGTCGTGGTGCTCCCGGGCGCCGTGCTGCCCGGTCCCTTCCCGATCGCCGCCCGGCAGACCTACGGCCACACCTCGGCCGGCATGATCTGCTCCGCCCGCGAGCTCGGCATGGGCGACGACCACAACGGCATCCTGGTGCTGGAGTCGCACCTGGAGCCCGGCACCGACGCGATCGAGCTGCTGCAGCTGGTCGACGAGGTGCTCGACATCGCGGTCACCCCGGACCGCGGTTACTGCCTGTCCATGCGCGGCGTCGCCCGCGAGGCCGCCGCCGCGTACGGGCTGCCGCTGGCCGACCCGGCGCTGCTCGACGTGCCCCCGGCCAACGCCTTCGGCTACCCGGTCAAGGTCGCCGACCCGGCCGGCTGCGACCGCTTCGTCGCCCGCACCGTCACCGGTGTCGAGCCGGCCGCGAAGTCGCCGATCTGGCTGCAGCGCCGCCTGCAGAAGTCGGGCATCCGCCCGATCTCGCTGACCGTCGACATCACCAACTACGTGATGCTCGAGGTCGGCCAGCCGCTGCACGCCTACGACCGGAACCGCGTCCGCGGCGCGATCCTGGTTCGCCGCGCGGAGGAGGGCGAGACCCTCACCACGCTGGACGGCGTCAAGCGCAAGCTGTCCGCCGAGGACCTGCTGATCTGCGACGACTCCGGCCCGATCGGCCTGGCCGGCGTCATGGGCGGCGCCACCACCGAGATCCTCGACCCCGTCCTCGACCCGGAGACCGGCGAGGTCGTCGGCTCCACCGAGGTCGTCATCGAGGCCGCCCACTTCGACCCGATCAGCGTCGCCCGCACCGCCAAGCGCCACAAGCTGCCCTCCGAGGCGTCCAAGCGCTTCGAGCGCGGCGTCGACCCGGAGGCCGCCCGCGCCGCCGCGCAGCGCGCCGTCGACCTGCTGGTGCTGATCGCCGGCGGCACCGCCGAGGCCGGTGTCACCGACATCGCCGCCCCGCACCCGCTGCGCACCATCGCCATCGCCGCGGACCTCCCGGACCGGGTGGCGGGCACCGAGTACGGCCGCGAGACGGTCACCCGCCGCCTGCAGGAGATCGGCTGCACCGTGGTCGGCGCCGACGTCCTGGAGGTCACCCCGCCGAGCTGGCGCCCCGACCTCACCGACCCGTACGACCTCGCGGAGGAGGTCATCCGGCTGGAGGGCTACGACAACGTGCCCGCCCGGATGCCCAACGTGCCGCCGGGCCGCGGCCTGACCGAGGCGCAGCGCTTCCACCGGCGGATGGGCGTCGCGCTGGCCGGCGCCGGCTACGTCGAGATCAACGCCTACCCCTTCCTGGGCGAGGCCGCGTTCGACGGGCTGGGCCTGGAGAAGGACGACGAGCGCCGCCGCACTGTCAAGCTGGTCAACCCGCTCAACGACGAGGAGCCGGCGCTGCGCACCACGCTGCTGCCGGGCCTGCTCGGCGCGCTGCGCCGCAACGTCGGCCGCGGCAACACCGACCTGGCGCTGTTCGAGACCGGCACGGTCTTCCTGCCCAAGGCGGAACTCAAGGTCGCGCCGCGGCTCTCGGTGGAGCGCCGGCCGACCGAGCAGGAGCTCGCCGAGCTCAACGCCGCACTGCCGGACCAGCCGCGCCGGGTCGCCGTCGCGCTGGCCGGCGAGCGCCAGCCGTCCGGCTGGTGGGGCAAGGGCGTGCCGTCCGGCTGGGCGGACGCGGTCGAGGCGGCCCGCACCGTCGCGCGCGCGGCCAACCTGGAGCTGACCGTCCGACAGGGCCAGCGCGCCCCCTGGCACCCCGGCCGCTGCGCCGAGCTGCTGGTGGACGGCCGGGTGGTCGGCCACGCCGGTGAGCTGCACCCGCGCGTCGTCAAGGCGCTGCACCTGCCGGAGCGCACCAGCGCGATGGAGATCGACCTGGACGTGCTGCTCGCCGACGGCGTGCGGAAGGTCAGCGGTCCGCCGGTGTCGGCGTACCCGGTGGCCACCCAGGACGTCGCGCTGATCGTGGGCAGCGAGGTGCCGGCCGCCGAGGTCGAGGCCGCGCTGCGCGAGGGTGCCGGCGCCCTGCTGGAGTCGATCCGACTGTTCGACGTCTTCACCGGCGAGCAGGCCGGCGAGGGCAAGAAGTCGCTGGCGTACACGCTGCGCTTCCGCGCGGACGACCGCACGCTGACTGCGGACGAGGCCTCGGCCGCCCGTGAGTCGGCCGTCGCGGCGGCGGCCGGGCGCACCGGTGCGGTGCTGCGCGGCGCCTGACGCCACCCGGCCCGACGGGCCCCGTTCCGGACTCCGCGTCCGGGACGGGGCCCGTCGGCGTTCCCGGCCCTGGTCGCCAGCCGCCCTGCGGGCACGGCGAGTCGGCGAACGTTAGGTGGGCCTTAAGGCTGCGTGCAGGTTGGTCCGACCCTCTTGCGGGTTGAATGCCATGGCCGCTTCAATCCTTGTTAGGAAAGTTTCCTAACCGGAGCGTCCCGGGCATCCCCATGCCTGCGCGCGAGTCGACCGACGGAGCACCAGATGACTGCACAGTCCCGCACCGCCCGCACCGACGTCCGCACCCACCGGGCCCGCAGCCGGGCCGGCCGCACCGCACTCGCGGTGCTGCTCGCCGCCGTCCCGCTGACCGTCGCCACCGTGACGATCGGCGCCGACGGCGCCGGCGCGTCCGTGGTCAGCGCCGCGTCGGTCGGCCTGGACGACGCCCACAAGAAGGACATCGCCATGCAGATCGTCTCCAGCGCGGAGAACTCCTCGCTGGACTGGAAGGCCCAGTACAAGTACATCGAGGACATCGGCGACGGCCGCGGCTACACGGCCGGCATCATCGGCTTCTGCTCCGGCACCGGCGACATGCTGGACCTGGTCGAGCACTACACCGACCTCAAGCCCGGCAACGTCCTGGCCAAGTACCTGCCCGCGCTGCGCAAGGTGAACGGCACCGACTCGCACAGCGGCCTCGGCGCCGCCTTCACCAAGGACTGGGCCGCCGCCGCCAAGGACACCGTCTTCCAGAAGGCCCAGAACGACGAGCGGGACCGCGTCTACTTCAACCCCGCCGTCCAGCAGGCCAAGGCGGACGGCCTGCGGGCGCTCGGCCAGTTCGTCTACTACGACGCCATCGTGATGCACGGCCCCGGCGACAGCTCCGACAGCTTCGGCGGCATCCGCAAGGCGGCCATGAAGAAGGCCAAGACCCCCGCCCAGGGCGGCGACGAGGCCACCTACCTCAACGCCTTCCTGGACGCCCGCAAGGTGGTCATGAAGAAGGAGGAGGCGCACTCCGACACCAGCCGGGTGGACACCGCCCAGCGGGTGTGGGTCAAGGACCGCAACTTCGACCTCAACACCCCGCTGAAGTGGAAGGTCTACGGCGACAGCTACCAGATCAACGGCTGATGCCGCGCCGGGCCCGGGGACGGTCCCCCGACCCCCGTCCCCGGGCCGCGGTAAATCGCACGACAGCGCGGACGGACCGCTGTTAGCCTCCCGGGCGTGGCGAAACTCAACCAGATCATCGCGGTCGAAAAGGGCGTCAAGTCCAAGTCCTTCCAGGAGCTGACGACGGCCCACCACGGCCTGCAGAAGCCCGCCCTGCTCGCCGGGATCTCCCGCACGTACCAGCCGAAGGACGAGGAGGGCGAGCAGCTCCCGCCGGAGTCCACCCGCGTGCAGGTGCGCGCCGAGGACATCCTGCGCGACACCGCCGCCTCGCTCACCCGGCTGTTCGACGTGACCGCCACCAAGGACCACGCCAACTGCGCCGCCCGCGCTGACGTCGTGGTCGACGGCCGGCCGCTGCTGACCGACGTGCCGGTCACCTACCTGCTCTTCCTGGAGAAGCAGCTCACCGACCTCTACACCTTCGTCCGCAAGCTGCCGGTGCTGGACGCCTCCGAGTCCTGGACGCCGGACGCCTCCACCGACGCGTGGAAGACCGAGCCGGTGCGCACCATCCGGACGAAGAAGGTCCCCCGCAACCACGTGAAGGCGGAGGCCACCGAGAAGCACCCGGCCCAGGTCGAGGTGTACTACGAGGACATCGCGGTCGGGTACTGGACGACCGTGAAGTTCTCCGGTGCGCTGCCGGCCCGGCGGGTCAACGAGCTCGTCCAGCGGGTCGAGAAGCTGCAGCAGGCCGTGCAGTTCGCCCGCGAGGAGGCCAACGCGGCGGAGGTCGTCGACAAGCGGGTCGGTGACGCCGTCTTCGGCTACCTGTTCGGCCAGTGACGGCCGGACCCACGATCCCCCTCCTTGAGCGGAGGGGTGCGCGAACAGCGCAGAAGCTGACACTGAAAGTGAAGCTGACACAGGGGTGACAGTGGAGGTTCGAATCCTCCCCCCGGCACCACGCGCCGGGGTGGCCCAAGCGGCAGAGGCAGCCCCCTGAAACTCAGACTCCCGCTCAAGTCTCAGCATCCGCCGCCGAGCGCCGGATCGAACGGGTGCGGACGGAAAGCCTCGGATGCGGGTTCAAGTCCCGCCTGTGCCTCTCCCCGTGGCACGGTAGTTCAAAGGCAGAACACGAGGCTCTGAAGATGATCCGCAGCCTTAAACGTGCCGGTGCGCGCAATTGGGTGGCACCTCAGGGGCCCGGGAGCTGGATACCGCTCCCGGGCCCCGTCACGTCCGCCGCGTCACGTCCGCCGCGCCCACCGGGTCACGGGCAGAGCGCCGCCTTGACGATCACCGCGATCATCTGGCCCTGCTGGTCGGTCACCTTCGCGCCGGTCGCCGCGAAGTAGGTGGTGGTGTTCTTCGCCACCGTCGCGTCGTCCTTGCCGGCCTTGATGTCCGCGCAGGTCTGCTGCGCGGCGGCGACGGTCTTCTGGTTGTCCGCGGCCAGCTTCGGGTCGATCTGCTTCAGGCCGGCGACCATCGCCAGCTCCTTGGCCAGCTGCGTCGGGTCGGCCGTGCCGGCCGCCTTGGTGGGGGCGGTCGGGGCGGCGGTCGACGCCGCCGGCGTCGCGCTGTCGGCCGCGGCCGGGGTGCTGGCGGCCGGGGCCGCCGCGGTGGCGGCGGAGGACTTCGCCGGCGCGGCGGTGCCGCCGCCGTCGCTGCCGCACGCGGTGAGGGACAGGGACAGGGCGGCGGCAGCGGTGAGGGTGGTGACGATCATTCGAGTTCGCATGGCATCACGGTGTCAGAACGATCACCGTATGCCGAGGCCTGTGACCATGCTGTGACGGCGCTGTGCCACGGGAGTGGCGCAGGCCCTCCGGTCGGCGGGGGTCACCCGGCGGGTGCCGCCTCGTACTCGCCGAGCCCGACCCGGACGAGGTCGCCGGAACGGCACAGCTCCATCAGGTCGCGGCGGATGATGTGCGGCTCCGGGGAGGTGTCGTACTGCGCCTCGGCCCGCCGCCAGTCCCAGCGGCCGCCCTCCTCCCGGATGGCGGCCAGCAGCCGCTGGCGGCGGGCGGTGACGAGGACCCCGCGCGCGACGCTGATCCCGTTCAACTGGACTACCCCTGTGGTGAGCTGCTCGGGTGGCTGGAGGTGGTGGTGCGGGTGCGGCGCCCCGCCCGAGGGGCCACCCCGGACGGGGACGCCGCGGGCCCGCCGGGATCAGGCGGTGTAGTCGTAGAAGCCGCGGCCGGACTTGCGGCCCAGCAGGCCCGCGTCGACCATCCGGGACAGCAGCGGCGGCGCCGCGTACAGCGGCTCCTTGTACTCGTCGTACATCGAGTCGGCGATCGACACGATGGTGTCCAGGCCGATCAGGTCGCACAGCCGCAGCGGGCCCATCGGGTGGGCGCAGCCCGCCTCCATGCCCTTGTCGATGTCGGCCGCGGTCGCCACGCCCGACTCGAACATGCGGACCGCCGAGAGCAGGTACGGCACCAGCAGGGCGTTCACCACGAAGCCGGCCCGGTCGCGGGCGCGGATCGGCTCCTTGCCGAGCGCCTGCACCGTGAACTCCTCCACCCGCGCGGTGGTCTCGGCCGAGGTGGTCAGGGTCGGGATGACCTCGACCAGCTTCTGCACCGGCGCCGGGTTGAAGAAGTGCAGGCCGATGACCTGCTCGGGGCGGCTGGTGGCGGCGGCCAGCTTCACGATCGGGATGGACGAGGTGTTGGAGGCCAGGATCGCGTCCCGGCGCTCGACCACCCGGTCCAGCGTCTCGAAGATCTGCACCTTGATGTCCTCGCGCTCCGCGACCGCCTCGACCACCAGGTCGCGGTCGGCGAAGTCGGCGAGGTCGGTGGTGAACGAGAGCCGGCCGAGCGCCTCGTCCCGCTGCTCCTCGGTCAGCTTGCCGCGCTTGACCGCGGTCTCCAGCGAGTTGGTCAGCCGGGTGCGGCCGAGCTCCAGGGCCTCGCCGGTCGCCTCGGAGACGAGCACGTCCAGACCGGAGCGGGCGAAGACCTCGGCGATGCCCGACCCCATGAGGCCGCAGCCGATCACTCCGACGCGCGCGATGTCACTCACTCAGTTGCCCTTCACGGTGGTGCCGGGGGTTGCCCGGCGAGGTGCTGTTCAGCGGCCCGGCGCCGGGGCTCGGTGGGCCCCACACGCGTGTCCTGGTCGACCGTACTACTCCCGGGCGCCGGACGGTGGCGCTGGGCCGTTCGGATGACCCCGGGCCCCGGTCCGGCCGGGCGGCCCGGCGCCGCGGCCGGACCGGACCAGAATGCGGAGCAGCCGCAGGAGGGAGCACGCAATGGGGACGGGATCACTCGCCGGCCAGGTGGGCCTGGTCACCGGGGCGGGCCGCGGCATCGGCCGGGAGATCGCGATCGGCCTGGCCGCCGAGGGCATGATGGTCGGCCTGGTCGGGCGCACCCACGCCACGCTCACCGAGACGCTCCGCGAGTGCGTCAAGCACGGCTCCCGCGGGGTGGCGGTCAGCGCCGACGTCACCCGGCCCGGCAACGTCCGGGAGGCGGTGCGCACCGTCGAGCGCGACCTCGGCCCGATCGACCTGCTGGTCAACAACGCCGGCGAGATCGACCACGTCGAGGTGCCGCTCTGGGAGGCCGACCCCAACCAGTGGTGGCACGTGCTGGAGACCAACCTGCGCGGCCCGTTCAACCTGCTGCGCAGCGTCCTGCCCGGCATGGTCGAACGCGGCGGCGGCCGGGTGATCAACATGAACTCGGGCTTCGCGCTGCGCCCCGACGGCGTCTACACCGCCTACGCCACCTCCAAGGCGGCCCTGCTCAAGCTCTCCGACAACATCGCCGACTCGCTCGCCGAGCACCGCGTGGTCGTCCTCGACATCAGCCCCGGCGCCGTCCGCACCGACATGACCGAGGCCATGCCGATGTTCAAGGACAAGAAGGACTGGGGCTCGGTCGCGTACATGGTGGCCGTCGCGGTGGACGCCGCCCGGGGCCGCTTCGACGGCCTGCACGGCCGGTTCGTGCACGCCGGCCGCGACGACCTGGAGCAGCTGTGCGCCCGTGCCGCGGAGATCCGCGACGCGGACGCCCGGACGCTGCGGCTGCGCCCGTACGGGCCGGACGACCCGGTGGTCTGAGCCGCCGGGTCAGGCCTCGGGCGGTCAGGTCTCCGGGCCCGACGCCTCCAGCAGCGCCGCCAGCTCGGCCTCCGGCAGACTGCCCGGCGCCCGGCCCTCGCGGGCGAAGGCGTTGGCCAGCCGCTGCAGCGCCGCGTTCAGCGGGGTCGGCACCCCGTGCTGCCGGCCGAGCAGCACGATCTCGCCGTTGAGGTGGTCCGCCTCGATGTCGCCGGCGCCGCGGGCCAGGCTCTGCCAGGACGAGCCGCCGCGCCGGCCCTCCCCGTCGACCGGCACCAGGGTGACCCGGCCCGACCAGGCGGCCCGCTGCTCCTCACGGTCGGCCCGGCCGATCCCCGCGGCGTCGAGCACCGCCTCGCCCTCGGCGACCGTCCGCCGGGCCAGCTCCAGCCGCAGCTCGCCGTCGACCGGGCCGCCCACGGCCTCCAGGGCGTTGTTCAGGTTGCCGAGCAGCTTGGCGTACTTCCAACGCATCACGTCCGCGCTCGCCCGGGCGCCGACGTGCGAGGCGGCGAGGTCCGCGGCGATCCGCCCGGCGGTGTCGTCGCTGCCCCGGGGGAAGTGACCGACGTGCAGCACGCCGCTGACCGGGCTGCCCTGGGCGAGGACCCGGCCCGGCTCCAGGTGCGAGGAGGGCAGCCAGACGCACACCCCGTACACGCGGCGGAAGCGGCGCAGCGCGAGGCGCTCGTTCTCGACGCCGTTCTGCGCGCACAGCAGCGGCAGCAGCTCGCCCGCGGTGCCGCCGCCGGCCACCGGGCGGGCCGCCCACGCGTCCAGCAGCGGCAGCGAGTGCTGCGTCTTCACGGCCAGCACCAGCACGTCCCCGCGCCGCAGCTCCAGCTCCTCGGGCCCGCCGACGGCCGGGACGGCGAGGGTGCGGCTGCCCTCCGGGGTGGTCAGCCGCAGACCGTCCTCGCGCAGGGCCGCCAGGTGGGCGCCGCGGGCGACCAGCACCACCTCGTGCCCGCCCTCGTGGAGCCGCCCGCCGACCGTCCCGCCGACCGCACCGGCGCCGATGATGACGTATCGCATGCCCCCGACCCTGGCACGTTCCGGGCGGGACGCGCCAGGGCCGGTGCCGCCGGTCGACGTCCCGTCAGCGCGCCGCGGCGACCGCCCGGGCGAAGCCGTCCGGGTTGTCGAGCATGACGTTGTGGCCGCAGTCCGGGACGGCGACCAGCCGCACCCCGGACGCCGCCAGCCGCTCGGCGCCGTCCGGCGGGCCGTCGGCCGCCGGGTGGAGGAAGGTCCGCGGCTGCGGCAGGCCGATCAGCAGCTCGCGCATGGTGGGCACGGTCGCCCGGACCAGGTGGACGGCGCTGCGGTGCAGGGCCGTCCGCCCGGCCAGCCGCATCGTCGACCACCAGTGCGGCCCGACCCCGTCGCGGACCTGCCGCCAGGCACCGGCCAGGAACTCCTCCTCGGTGAACGAGGCGAGGCCGCTGCTGCCGCCGCCGGGCGGACCGGGCAGCGGCACCGGGTCGAGGTTGGCGTCCACCAGCACCAGCCGGGACACCAGCTCCGGACGGCGGGCCGCCAGCACGATCGCGACGGCGCCGCCCATGGAGTGCCCGACCAGTTCGGCGCCGTCCGCCCCCGCGGAGCGCAGGGCGGCGGCCAGCGCGTCCGCGTGCTCCTCCAGCGTGTAGCCGAAGTCCTCCGGGCGGTCGCTGAGGCCGAAGCCCAGCAGGTCCACCAGCAGCGACCGGCGCCCGGCGAGCAGCGGATGCAGCGCCGCCTCGGTGAAGTACGCGGGGGAGGAGGCGCCGAGGCCGTGCACGAAGACCCGGGCCGGGCCGGCGCCGGGCAGCTCGACCCAGCGGATCCGGTCGCCGGCCGGGGTGACGGGAGCGCTACGCACCGGCCACCTCCGGCTCCGCCACTGCCTCCGCCGCCGTCCTCGCCGCCTCGGCGGCCCGCCAGGCCAGGTGGGCGCCGTGCACCTGCTGCCAGAGCGCGGCCCGCCGCTCGGCGGGGACGTCCGACAGGTCCAGCCCGAAGTGCCCGGTCAGCAGGCCGAACCACTCCTGCTCGTCGGTGACCTCGCGGTCCTCCCGGCCCGCTGCGCCGACCCGCACCAGCAGACAGCCGCGCAGCGCCTCGAAGCCGTCGGCGCCGCGCCGCATCGTGCAGAAGACCTGGACGAACGAGGACTCCGGCGAGGTCGACAGCCGGACGTGCTCACGGACGAAGTCCTCCGGCCCGGCCGGGACGGGCGAGAACTCCATGCCCCGGAACGAGCCCTGCGGGTCGTGCTCCAGCCGCCAGCCGCCCGCCACCACCGCGGACGGCGCCATGCCGAACCGCAGCGCCCCCTGCCGGTGCGTCCCGGTCCGCAGCGGCAGCGGCTCGTACAGACCGTCGCCGAGGCCGACGTCCGCCAGCCACGCCCCCTCCGCGGTGCGGACGGTGAGCGCCATGTGGTTGCCCGCCGCACCGACCGGCTCCGGGTCGACCTGCCGCTGCACACCGGCCACGTGCCGGGTGGCGTCGAAGCCCAGCGCCTGCAGCAGCGCCGAGAACGCGCCGTTGAGGTGGAAGCAGTAACCGCCGCGGCCGCGCACGATCCGCTCCGCGGACTCGACCGGGTCGACCGTCGTCGGACGGCCCAGCTGGATCTCCAGGTCCTCGTACGGCACCTGCTCGACGTGGGCGCGGTGCAGGGCGGCCAGCGCGTCGGCGGTCGGCGCGGCCGGGCGCGGCAGGCCGAGCCGCCGCAGGTACCGGTCGACCAGATCGGGGTTCAGCATGCGGGGGTCCACCATCTCCGTGATCGCTCGTCGGTCCGGCAACGGGGTTCTCGGTGCCGGTTCACTCCTGCGGGCCCAGCCCGAACTCCGGCAGGCAGGGCCCGAGCCCGGTCAGCTCGACCGCCGGGCGGTCCGTCCGCTCCCAGTCGGCGCGGCTCAGCCGCAGCCGACGGGTGACCCGCAGCCGGCCCTGCACGTTGTCCCGCTGGACACCGTCCGGCCGGTAGCCCAGCCGGGCCGAGACCGCCAGCGACGCCGGGTTGTCGGTGAACGCGGCCGAGGTCGCCTCCTCCGCCCCCAGCCCCGCGAAGGCCAGGTGCAGCACGGCCGAGCGCATCTCCCGGCCGAACCCGCGGCCCTGGTGGGCCAGGCCGAGCCAGGACCCGGTGCGCACCTCGCGGGTGACGGCGAAGTCCTCGGCGCTCACCGCCTGCACGCCGATCGGCCGGCCCCGCGCGAACACCACCAGCGTCAGCGCCCAGTGGTCCGGCGACCAGGTGCCCCGCCGCAGCCAGTGCTGCTGCACCACGGCCCGGGCGCGCTGCGCCGGCGGCACGTCCGTCCAGGCGCTCAGGAACGGCATCCGGTCGGGCTCGTGGAGGCCGGCCGCGGCCACGTCGCCCAGTTCGGCGAGCTCCTCGTCGGAGGGCAGCCGCAGTTCGAGTCGGTCGGTGCGCAGCCGCAGCCCCAGCAGCGGCCAGTGGTCGGAGAGCATTCCGGCATTCTGACCCGCCGTCGGGCCGCGCCGCACCCGGTTTCCGCCGTACCCGACCCGCATCGGCCGCCGTGCGGCGCGGGGGCCGTCCTCACGGTGCCACGGGGCCGCCCGCCGCCCGCGCCCGGCCCGTCCGGGGCATTCGGGCCCGGCCGGGCCGCCGGGTCCGCAGGCCGAGGCAGACCCCGGCGCCGACCAGCACCGCGCCCAGCAGCTCGCCGGCCCGCGGCACCCCCTCGCCGAGCGCCGCCCCGGAGAACGCGGCGGTGATCGGCACCAGGCCCGCGAACAGCCCCGCCCGCTCCGCCCCCAGCAACTCCAGCGCCCGGTACCAGAGCAGGAAGGCCACACAGGTCATCGGCACCGCCAGGTACAGCAGCGCGGCCAGCTCCGAACCGCTCGGCACCCGCAGGGCCGCCCGCCCGTCCAGCAGCACCGCCGCCCCGGCGAACATCGGCACCGCCAGCACCGTCACCCACGCCGACACCCCGACCGGCCCCAGCCGCGGCAGCAGCGGCACCGCCAGCAGCGAGAACCCCACCTCGCAGCCGAGGGTACCCAGCGCGAGGACCGTCCCGACGGCGTCCCCCGCGCCGAACCCCTGCGCGGTCGCCGCGCCGGCCGCGACCACCCCGGCCGCGACGACCGCCCGCCGCCCCGGCCGGCCTCCGGCGAGCAGCGGCCCGAGCACCGCCATCAGCAGCGGCGCGGCCCCGACCACACTGCCCACCCCCGCCGGACCCGAGTGCCGCAGCGCCTGCACCAGCAGCACGTTGAAACCGACCAGACCGGTCGCCGAGAGCAGGGCGAGGCGCCCCCACTCGCGGGCCGTCGGCCGCGGCGCGCCGGCCGCCGCCCGCAGCGCGAGGGGCAGCAGCAGCCCGGCCGCCAGCAGGTAGCGCAGCGCCTGCCCGCCCAGCAGCGGGTAACCGGCGAAGGCCGCGCTGACACCGGTCGAGCAGCCGAGCATCGTCATCGCGGCCGCGCCGCGCAGACCGCCCGAGGCGGTGGGGGAGAGGGGCACGACCGCCACGCTAGGACGCGGGTGGTCCGCAGCCCAGGTCCACTTCCGCACCCCGTCCGTGGACCACTTCACGGCGCCGGCCCCGGTACCCTCGCGGGACGGAGGTGATCCGGTGACCGAACTCCTGCTGCCGTTCGACCCGTCCGGGGGCAGCGGCCTCACCGCCCGGCTGACCGCCGCGCTGCGCGAGGCCGTCCGGCGGGGCCGCCCGCCCGCCGGCGGACGGCTGCCCGCCACCCGCACCCTCGCCCGCGACCTCGGCGTCTCCCGCGGCACCGTGGTCGAGGCCTACGCCCAACTCGTCGCCGAGGGCTACCTGGTGAGCAGGCAGGGCGCCGGCACCCGGGTCGCCGACGGCATCGCCCCACCGCCGCCCGCACCGCCGCCGGGCCCGTCCGCCCCCGCCGTCCGGTACGACCTCAAGCCCGGCACCCCCGACCTCTCGCTCTTCCCGCGGGCCGCCTGGCAGGCCGCACTGCACCGCGCCCTCGTCGCCGCCGAACACACCGCCCTCGGCTACGGCGACCCCGCCGGGCACCCCGCACTGCGCGCCGAACTCGCCGCCCACCTCGGCCGGGTGCGGGCCGCCGCGGCCGACCCGGGACGCCTCACCGTGGTCGGCGGCGTCGCCCAAGGGCTCGCCCTGACGGCCCGGCAGCTCGTCCGGCACGGCCACCGCGCCGTCGCCGTCGAGGACCCGGGCTCGCCCGGCACCTGCGGCCTGCTGCGCGCCCACGGCCTCGAACCGGTCGGCATCCCCGTCGACGCGTACGGCCTGGACGTCGACGCGCTCGCCCGGACGGGCGTCCGCGCCGTCCTCGTCACCCCGCCCACCAGTACCCGACCGGTGTGGTGCTCGCCCCCGAACGCCGGGCCGCCCTGATCGCCTGGGCCCGCCGCACCTCAGCCGTCGTGGTCGAGGACGACTACGACGCCGAGTTCCGCTACGACCGCGAGCCCGTCGGCTGCCTGCAGGGGCTCGCCCCCGACCTGGTCGTCCACCTCGGCTCGCTCAGCAAGTCGCTGGCGCCCGGCCTGCGGCTCGGTTGGGCCGTCCTGCCCGAACCGATGGTCGACGAGTTCCGCACCGACAAGCAGTACACCGACCTCGGCTGCTCCGCCCTCGACCAGCTGGCCTTCGCCCGGCTGCTCGCCGACGGCGGCCACGACCGGCACCTGCGGGCCGTCCGCGCCCGCTACCGCGCCCGCCGCGACGCCCTGGCCGAGGCGCTCGCCCGGCACCTGCCGGACGCCGCCGTCCGCGGGGTGTCCGCCGGCCTGCACCTGTACCTCGACCTGCCGCCGGGCTGCGCCGAAGGGCCGGTGGTCGAGGCGGCCGCCGCCCGGGGCGTCCGGGTCGAACCCGTCGCGCCGACCCGCCTCACCGCACCCGGCCCGCCCGCGCTCGTCCTCGGCCACGCCGCCCTGCCGGAGCGCGGGCTCGCCCTGGCGGCGCAGCTGCTGGCCGGGGCCGTCACCGAGACCCGCCGCTGACCGCAGGGCCGTGGGCCCGGTGGGCATCCTCAGCCCCGGGTACGCCGCCGGATCCTGAGCCGCCGCAGGGCCGCCCGCGCCGCGGTGCGCCGACGGCCCGACGACGGCCCGTCGGCCGTGGCGAGATCCCCGGCCAGCAGGTCCATCAGCAGGCCGTCGTGCCAGGTGCCGTCGGTGCCGCGTTCGTACTGCCGCATCACCCCGACCGGGCGGAAACCCACCTTGCGGTAGCAGGCGATGGCGGGCGCGTTGTCCGCCGCCGGGTCGATGACCAGCCGGTGGTGGCCGAGTTCGGCCGTCAGGTAGCGGGCGAGGGTGCGGACGGCGTCGGTGCCCAGCCCGCGGCCGTGCACCGACGGGTCGAGGTACACGTCGATGCCCGCGTGCCGGTAGTCCGGCTCGTCCTCCTCGTGCCACTGGATCGCACCGACCACCCGCCCGCGGTACTCCACGGCCAGCACCGGTGTCAGCTCGTCGGCGAGGTCCGATCTCACCTCGGCGACCATGTCGGGCCCGCCGCGCCAGCGGGCCCGCACCTCGGGCGTGGCCCGGATCCCGGCCAGCGCGGGAACGTCGGCGGGTGTCGCCGGGCGCAGGAGGACGGCGGCGCCGGGCAGGGTCGGCCTGGTCTGCATGCAGGCACGGTACCGGCCCGGGCCCGGGGCGACGTCCCGTCCGCGGAACCGGCACGACTTGTCCGGACCGGCCGCCGTGCGTCACCGCCCGACGGCATACTGTCGCCCGACCGTCGCTGCGCGAGGACGCGGCGGCCGACCGCATTCGCCCGCGCAAATCCCGTTGCCCGGCCCGGTGGTGCCGCACAGAATCGCCGGATGACCGCCGACTTCGCCCACAAACCCGTCCTCACCGGCACCGCGGTGCAGCTGCGCCCCTTCCGGCCGGAGGACCTGCCCGACATCACCGCCGCCCTCGACGACCCCGAGGTGCTGCGGCTCACCGGCAGCGCCCACCGGCCGAATATCGGGGCCGAGGCGATCGCCCGCTGGTACACCACCCGCAACGAGCAGACGGACCGGCTCGACCTCGCCGTGGTGGATCTGGCGAGCGGCCGCTGCGTCGGCGAGGTCGTGCTCAACGAGTGGGACGAACCCAACCTGAGCTGCAGCTTCCGCACGCTGATCGGCCCGGCCGGGCGCGGCCGCGGCCTCGGCACCGAGGCCCTGCGCCTGCTGCTCGGCCACGCCTTCGACGAGCTCGGCCTGCACCGCGTCCAGCTGGAGGTGTACTCCTTCAACCCGCGGGCCCGCCGGGTCTACGAGAAGGTCGGATTCGTCGCGGAGGGCGTGCTCCGCGAGACGCTCCGGGACGGGGACGGCTGGGCCGACTCCACCGTGATGGCCGTCCTGGCGGGCGACTGGGCGCGGCACCGCGGCCGACCGGCGGCCGTGGCGGGCTGACGGCAGGTCAGCGGCCGTGCGGGCGCTCGGCGGGATCGGCGGGCAGGTCGAAGACGTGCTCGCCGTCCGCGGCCCGCACCACCACGCGGTCCGGGCCGTCCCAGTGGCCGTCGACCGGGCCGCCCGTCGCCGGGCCGTGCTCGAAGACACCCAGCAGCCAGTGCCGGGCCGACCAGCCGACGCCCGTCTCCACCTCCACCGACCAGCACGGGCCGACCGCGTGGCGCACCACCGACAGCAGCCGGTCCGCCCGGCCGGGGGCCGCGACCGCCAGCACCGTGTGCTGCCGCGGCGGACCGGCCACGTCCAGGGCGCCGATCAGCACCCGCAGCGCCAGCACCCCGGCCACCAGCACCACCGGGGCCGTGAACAGGCCCCGGCCCGGCCTGCGCGGCGCCAGCACCAGGGCCACGGCCAGCAGGACACCGGCCGCACCGAGCAACGGCACCGGGCGGTCCAGCAGCTCCGCCACCCGCACCCGGCCGCCCGAGCGCGCCGACCACACCCCGGCCGCGTACCCGGCCACCAGCAGCAGCGCCACCCCGGCCGCCGCACCGGCCGGCCGCCATCCGCGTCCGGCCTCCCGCCCCGCCGCAGCCACCGTGCTCCCCCGAACTGCGGCGCCCCCCGGCGCCGCTTCGCCGCAGGCTAACACCGGCCCACGACCGGGCCGTCGGCACCCGGCGCCCGGCCGACGGGCGCACCCGACGGACCGTCACCGGGCGAGCGGCGGAGCCGTCCCCGGCCCGGCGCCCCGCCGTGCCGTCCGCCGGGCCGCCGCGGCCGTCCGGGACGGTGCCACCGGTCGGCTAGCCTGGGGGAACGATGAACCGCTTGAGCACGCCGTGGGGCGAGATCGACCTCACCCGCCACCCCGAGGACCCCCGCGACCGGCT
Source organism: Kitasatospora sp. NPDC085895 (assembly GCF_040702125.1). Taxonomy (NCBI): domain Bacteria; kingdom Bacillati; phylum Actinomycetota; class Actinomycetes; order Kitasatosporales; family Streptomycetaceae; genus Kitasatospora; species Kitasatospora sp. NPDC085895. The sequence continues at coordinate 21,964 of NZ_JBFBJY010000088.1, forward strand.
GCGCGCCTGGGACGCCGCCGACGACCACCTGCTGCGGCACCTGGCGGAGAGCGGCACCGACCTGTCGGGCAGCGTGGTGATCGTCGGCGACCGCTGGGGCGCCCTCGCGACCGCGCTCGCCGAGCACCGGCCCGTGCAGATCGGCGACTCCTGGCTCGGCCGGCAGGCCACCCTCGCCAACCTCGCCCGCAACCGCTCCGGCCACGCCGACGGGGTGCGGCTGCTCACCACCCGCGACACCCCGCCTGACCGGATCGACGTGCTGCTCGTCCGGGTGCCCAAGAGCCTCGCCCTGCTGGAGGACCAGCTGCACCGGCTCGCCCCGGCCGTCCACGAGGGCACCGTGGTGGTCGGCACCGGCATGGTCATCGAGATCCACACCTCCACGCTCAAGCTGTTCGAGTCGGTGCTCGGCCCGACCCGCACCTCGCTCGCCGTCCGCAAGGCCCGCCTGATCCACTGCACCCCCGACCCGGCCCTGCCGCGCACCGGCAGCCCCTGGCCGCAGAGCTACCGGCTGCCGGACGGCATCGGCGCCGCCTCCGGGGGGACGGTCCACAACCACGCGGGCATCTTCTGCGCGGACCGCCTCGACATCGGCACCCGCTTCCTGCTCAACCACCTGCCGGAGCGGCGCGGCCCCGAGACCGTCGTCGACCTCGGCTGCGGCAACGGCGTCGTCGGCACCGCCGCCGCCCTCGCCAACCCGGCCGCCGAGGTGCTCTTCCTCGACGAGTCGTACCAGGCCGTCGCCTCGGCCGAAGCCACCTTCCGGGCCAACCTCGGGCCCGACGCCCCGGCACGCTTCGAGGTCGGCGACGGCATGGCGGCGGTCGCCCCCGGCAGCGTCGACCTCGTCCTCAACAACCCGCCCTTCCACAGCCACCAGGCGCTGACCGACGCCACCGCCTGGCGGATGTTCACCGGCGCCCGGCGGGCCCTGCGGCCCGGCGGCGAACTCTGGGTCATCGGCAACCGCCACCTGGGCTACCACGTCAAACTCCGCCGCCTCTTCGGCAACTGCCGCACCGTCGCCGCCGACCCCAAGTTCGTCCTGCTCCGCAGCGTGAAGCGGTGAGTCCGAGGGCAAGCCCCTGAGGTGTCCGTTTTACGCAGGTGTGAACACCAGGGTGGCGTTGTGGCCGCCGAAGCCGAAGGCGTTGGCGAGGGCCGCGCCGACGGCGCCCGTCCGGGGGCCGCCGGTGACGACGTCCAGCTTCACCTCGGGGTCGAGGTCGTCGAGGTTCCGGACGGCCGGCACGATGCCGTCCCGCACCGAGAGCACCGCCGCGATAGCGCCCAGCGCCCCCGCCGCGCCGAAGAGGTGCCCGGTCATCGACTTGGTCGCGGTGACGGCGGGGTGGACGCCGATCGCCTCGGTGATCGACTGCGCCTCGGCGAGGTCGCCCTTGGGGGTGGAGGTGGCGTGGGCGTGCACGACGTCCACCGCCAGTGGTGGGAGGTCCGCGGCGGCGAGGGCCCGCCGCATGGCCCGGACCTGGCCCTCCGGGTGGGCCGCGGTGATGTGGTGGGCGTCGGAGGTGACGGCGGCCCCGGCGAGCGTGGCGTACGGGCGGGCCGTGCGGGCGGCGGCGAAGTCGGCCCGTTCCAGGACGACGACGGCCGCGCCCTCGCCGATGACGAACCCGTCGCGTCCGGTGTCGAAGGGCCGGGAGGCGAGCCCGGGGGCGTCGTTGCGGGTGGAGTGCGCCTGGGCCTGGGCGAAGCCGGCCAGGGTGAGCGGGCAGATGCAGGCCTCGGCGCCGCCGGCGACGACCACGTCGGCGCGGCCGAGCCGGATCAGGTCCAGCCCGAGGGCGATCGCCTCCGCGCCGGAGGCGCAGGCGCTGACGGGGGTGTGGGCGCCGCCGCGGGCGCCGAGGTCGATGCTGACCCAGGCCGCCGGTCCGTTGGCCATCAGCATGGGGACGGTGTGCGGCGAGACCCGGCGCACGCCGGAGGCCTCCAGCACGTCGTCCTGGCCGAGCATGGTCAGTGCGCCGCCGGTGCCGGTGCCGATCACCACGGCGAGGCGTTCCGGGTCGACCTGGGGGCGTCCGGCGTCGGCCCAGGCCTCGCGGGCGGCGACCAGGGCGACCTGTTCGCAGCGGTCCAGCCGGCGGGCCTGCACCCGGTCGAGCAGTTCGGTCGGCTCGACGGCGAGCCGGCCGGCGATCCGCACCGGCAGTCCGGCCGCCCACTCCTCCTCGACGGCGGTGATCCCGGAGGTCCCCGCCAGCATCGCCGCCCAGGTCGAGGCGGTGTCCCCGCCGAGCGGTGTGGTGGCTCCGAGCCCGGTGACCACCACGTCGGTCCGTGCACTCACTGCTGAACTCCTTTGTGAAGCGAACACAACACCGTGCCCGCCGCGATCGTGTCGCCGGTCGGGCCCGTTCGCCACTCTGCCAAGGAACTGATGCTGCCTCGGGCACCGGTCGGCACCGAGTCGGGGCGTAGAAGTTTGTAGGGTCCGGACGGTTGGCGGCGCCGAGGGGCGGGGATCGGGCAGGCTGGTCGTGGGGTGTCCGGAGCTCCTTGCATGAATGTTCCGAGGTGCGTATATTCATGCTTAACCAAGGAGGAACGCCATGGCATTGCGAGTCGCCGTCGCCGGAGCGAGCGGGTACGCGGGCGGTGAGGTGCTGCGCCTGCTGCTCGGCCACCCGGGGATCGAGATCGGGGCGCTGACCGGCGGTTCCAACGCGGGCGCCGTCTTCGGCAGCCTGCAGCCGCACCTGCTGCCGCTGGCCGACCGCGTGCTGGAGCCCACCACCCCCGAGGTGCTGGCCGGGCACGACGTGGTCTTCCTCGGCCTGCCGCACGGCCAGTCCGCCGCCGTCGCCGAGGCGCTCGGCGAGGACGTGCTGGTCGTCGACTGCGGCGCGGACTTCCGACTGAAGTCCGCCGCGACCTGGGAGAGGTTCTACGGCTCCCCGCACGCCGGCACCTGGCCGTACGGCCTGCCCGAGCTGCCCGGCCACCGGGCCGCGCTCAAGGGCACCAAGCGGATCGCCGTCCCCGGCTGCTACCCGACGGCCGTCTCGCTCGCGCTCTTCCCCGCCTACGCGGCGAAGCTGGTCGAGCCGGAGGCCGTGGTCGTCGCCGCGTCCGGCACCTCCGGCGCCGGCAAGGCGGTCAAGCCGCACCTGCTCGGCAGCGAGGTGATGGGCTCGATGAGCCCGTACGGCGTCGGCGGCGTGCACCGCCACACCCCGGAGATGGCGCAGAACCTCGGCCCGGTGGCCGGCGAGGAGGTCACCGTCTCCTTCACGCCCACCCTGGCGCCGATGCCCCGCGGCATCCTGGCCACCTGCAGCGCCAAGGCGAAGCCCGGCACCACCGCCGAGTCGCTGCGCGCCGCCTACCGGGAGGCCTTCGCGGGCGAGACCTTCGTCCGCCTGCTGCCCGAGGGCCAGTGGCCGCAGACCAGTTCGGTGTACGGCTCCAACGCGGCCCTCGTCCAGGTCGCGCTGGACGAGCACGCCGGGCGGGTGATCGCCATCAGTGCGATCGACAACCTGGTGAAGGGCACCGCGGGCGGCGCGGTGCAGTCCATGAACATCGCCCTCGGCCTGCCCGAGGAGCTCGGCCTCCCGCTGAACGGAGTCGCACCGTGAGCCAGCCCGTGACGGATCATCAGAACATCGGCGTGACGGCGGCGAAGGGCTTCCGAGCGGCCGGCGTCACGGCCGGCATCAAGGCCTCCGGCACCCCCGACCTCGCCCTGGTCGTCAACGACGGCCCGCGGTTCGCCGCGGCCGGCGTCTTCACCTCCAACCGGGTCAAGGCCGCGCCGGTGCTCTGGTCGGAGCAGGTGCTGAAGACCGGCTCGCTCGCCGCGGTCGTCCTCAACTCCGGCGGCGCCAACGCCTGCACCGGCCCCGAGGGCTTCCAGGACACCCACGCCACCGCCGAGAAGGTCGCCGCCGAGCTGAACACCGGCGCGATCGAGGTCGCCGTCTGCTCCACCGGCCTGATCGGCGTGCGGCTGCCGATGGACCTGCTGCTGCCCGGCGTCGAGCAGGCCGTGAAGGCGCTCAGCGAGGACGGCGGTCGGGCCGCCGCGATCGCCATCAAGACCACCGACACCGTGCACAAGACCGCCCAGGTCACCGCCCCGGCCGGCTGGACGGTGGGCGGCATGGCCAAGGGCGCGGGCATGCTCGCCCCGGGCCTCGCCACCATGCTGGTCGTCGTCACCACCGACGCGGCCGTGGAGAGCGCGGAGCTGGACGCCGCGCTGCGCGGCGCCACCCGCACCACCTTCGACCGGGTCGACTCCGACGGCTGCATGTCCACCAACGACACCGTGCTGCTGCTCGCCTCCGGCGCATCCGGCGTCACCCCGGACGCGGCCGAGTTCGCCGAGGCCGTCCGCACCGTCTGCGCCGACCTGGCCCGCCAGCTGATCGGCGACGCCGAGGGCGCCTCCAAGGACATCCGGATCGACGTCACCGGCGCCGCAACCGAGGACGAGGCCGTCGACGTCGCCCGCACGATCGCCCGCAACAACCTGCTGAAGTGCGCCATCCACGGCGAGGATCCGAACTGGGGCCGGGTGCTGGCCGCGATCGGCACCACCTCCGCCGCCTTCGAGCCGGACGCGCTCGACGTCGCCATCAACGGCGTCTGGGTCTGCCGCGGCGGCAGCGTCGGCGAGGACCGCGACCTGGTCGACATGGCCGGCCGCGAGGTCGTCATCACCGCGAACCTCAACGCCGGCAGTGCCGCGGCGACGGTGTGGACCAACGACCTCACCGCCGACTACGTGCACGAGAACAGCGCCTACTCGACCTGATCCCGGGGGACAAGAGACCGTGAAGATCGCACCCAAGGGTGAACAGGCCCGCAGCAACGCCGCGCTGCCCAAGGCCCGCACCCTCATCGAGGCGCTCCCGTGGCTGGAGCGCTTCCACGGCAAGACCGTCGTCATCAAGTTCGGCGGCAACGCCATGGTGGACGAGGACCTCAAGGCCGCCTTCGCCCAGGACGTCGTCTTCCTGCGCTACGCCGGCCTGAACCCGGTCGTCGTGCACGGCGGCGGCCCGCAGATCAGCGCCCAGCTCGACCGGCTGGGCCTGGAGTCCTCGTTCACCGCGGGCCTGCGGGTCACCACCCCGGAGACCATGGACGTCGTCCGGATGGTGCTCGCCGGGCAGGTCCAGCGCGAGCTGGTCGGCCTGCTCAACGGGCACGGCCCGTTCGCGGTCGGCATGACCGGCGAGGACGCCCACACCATGACGGCCGTCAAGCGGTACGCCGTGGTGGACGGCGAGCAGGTCGACATCGGCCTGGTCGGCGACATCGTCAACATCGAGGCCGGCGCCGTGAAGGCGCTGATCGGCGACGGCCGCATCCCGGTGATCTCCTCGATCGCCCGCGGCGCCGACGGCCACGTCTACAACATCAACGCCGACACCGCCGCGGCCGCGCTCGCGGTCGCGCTCGGCGCGGAGATGCTGGTCGTGCTGACCGACGTCGAGGGCCTCTACAAGGACTGGCCGAACTCCGACGACGTGATCAGCCAGCTCACCGCCTCCGAGCTGGAGGAGATGCTGCCGACCCTGGCGACCGGCATGCTCCCCAAGATGGAGGGCTGCCTGCGGGCCGTCCGCTCCGGCGTGGGCACCGCCCGCGTGCTGGACGGGCGGGTGCAGCACAGCCTGCTGCTGGAGATCTTCACCGACGAGGGCGTCGGCACCATGGTCGTGCCCGACGACGAACCGACCGTACTCGGGGGCCTGGCATGAGCAACAGCGAACTGACCCAGCGGTGGCAGCACGCGCTGATGGACAACTACGGCACCCCGCGGATCCCGCTGGTCCGCGGCGAGGGCGCCAAGGTCTGGGACGCCGACGGCAACGAGTACCTCGACCTCGTCGGGGGCATCGCCGTCAACGCGCTGGGCACCGCCCACCCGGCCGTCGTGGAGGCGGTCACCCGGCAGATCACCACCCTCGGCCACGTCTCCAACCTCTTCATGGCCGAGCCGACCGTGAAGCTCGCGGAGAAGCTGCTGGAGCTGTTCGGCCGCCCCGGCCGGGTGTTCTTCTGCAACTCCGGCGCCGAGGCCAACGAGGCCGCCTTCAAGATCAGCCGGCTGACCGGCCGCACCCACCTGGTCTCGATGCAGGGCGCCTTCCACGGCCGGACGATGGGCGCCCTCGCGCTCACCGCCCAGCCCGCCAAGCAGGAGCCCTTCCGGCCGCTGCCCGGCGACGTCACCCACGTGCCGTTCGGCGACGTGGAGGCGCTGCGGGCCGCCGTCACCACCGGGACCGCCGCCGTCTTCCTGGAGCCGGTCCAGGGCGAGAACGGCGCGATCCCGCTGCCCGACGGCTACCTGCGGGCCGCCCGGGAGATCACCCGCGCCACCGGCACCCTGCTCGTCCTCGACGAGATCCAGACCGGCGTCGGCCGCACCGGCCACTGGTTCGCCCACCAGGCGTACGAGGGCGTCGAACCGGACGTCGTCACCCTCGCCAAGGGCCTCGGCGGCGGCCTGCCGATCGGTGCCGTGGTCGCCTTCGGCGACACCGCCGACCTGCTCCACCCGGGCCAGCACGGCACCACCTTCGGCGGCAACCCGGTCGTCGCCGCGGCCGGTCTCGCCGTCCTGGAGACCGTCGAGTCCGAGGGCCTGCTGGAGCACGTCCGCAAGATCGGCGACAAGCTGCGGCACGGCGTCGAGGCGATCGGCGACCCGCTGGTCGACCACGTCCGCGGCGCCGGGCTGCTGCTCGGCATCGTGCTCACCCGGCCGGTCTCCGCCAAGGTGCAGGCCGCCGCCCAGCAGGCCGGCTTCCTGGTGAACGCCGCCGTGCCGGACGCCGTCCGGCTGGTGCCGCCACTGGTGCTGACCGAGCAGGAGGCGGACTCCTTCCTCGCGGCGCTGCCGGGCATCCTCCGGACGGTGCGCGGGGAAGCCCCCGACGCGAACAGCTGAGCGGAGTCCGGGAGAATCGTCACATGACCGCACCCCAGTCCGACCAGCCCGCCTCCGGGGCGACGCCGCAGGTCCCGCAGACCCGCACCGCGCGCCACCGGCGGATCGTGGACCTGTTGACCCGTCAGCCCGTCCGCTCGCAGAGCCAGCTCGCCAAGCTGCTCGCCGACGACGGACTGGTCGTCACCCAGGCCACCCTGTCGCGGGATCTGGACGAGCTGGGTGCGGTGAAGATCCGCAACCGGGACGGCGCACTGATCTACGCCGTGCCCGCCGAGGGCGGGGACCGCACCCCGCGCGCGCCGATGGGGGAGTCCGCCAGCGAGGCCAGGATGGCCCGGCTGGCGGGCGAACTCATGGTCTCCGCGACGGCCTCCGGCAACCTGGTCGTGCTGCGCACCCCGCCGGGCGCCGCGCAGTTCCTCGCCTCGGCGATCGACGCCGCCGAGACCTACGAGATCATCGGCACCATCGCGGGCGACGACACGGTGCTGCTGATCAGCCGCGACCCGTCGGGCGGCCAGGCGCTGGCCGACCACCTGATGCAGCTGGCGCAGGCCAAGGCGCAGTAGTCGCACCGCCGCCCCGCACCGCCCCGGTGACCCGCGAGGTCACCGGGGCGGTGTGCATTGCGGAGCATTTCGTGTCCGGCGCAGCGCCGGGACGGTCGTTGACCCTGCCCCGGGGCGGGCCTACCTTGGCCGCGAGCCAGGCCCGGGCCGGGCCGCGTTTTGAAATCCATACGCGGTAGTGCATACTTATGCCTAACGCCGTATGGGACTCGCCCCGCTGTGAGCTCCGCCCCGTTCGTACCGTCTGTGAAGGAGAAAGCCGTGACCGAGCGCGTCGTACTCGCCTACTCGGGCGGTCTGGACACGTCCGTCTGCATCGGCTGGATCGCCGAGGAGACCGGCGCCGAGGTCATCGCCGTCGCCGTCGACGTCGGCCAGGGCGGCGAGGACCTGGACGTCATCCGCCAGCGCGCGCTGGACTGCGGCGCCGTCGAGGCCGAGGTCGCGGACGCCCGCACCGAGTTCGCCGACGAGTACTGCCTGCCGGCCCTCAAGGCCAACGCCCTCTACCAGGGCCAGTACCCGCTGGTGTCGGCCCTCTCCCGGCCGGTGATCGTCAAGCACCTGGTCGCCGCCGCGCAGAAGCACGGCGCCACCATCGTCGCCCACGGCTGCACCGGCAAGGGCAACGACCAGGTCCGCTTCGAGGTCGGCATCAACTCGCTGGCGCCGAACCTCAAGTGCATCGCCCCGGTCCGCGACTACGCGATGACCCGCGACAAGGCGATCGCCTTCGCCGAGGCCAAGGGCCTGCCGATCGCGACCACCAAGAAGTCGCCGTACTCGATCGACCAGAACGTCTTCGGCCGCGCCGTCGAGACGGGCTTCCTCGAGGACATCTGGAACGCCCCGATCGAGGACGTCTACGAGTACACCCAGAACCCGGCCACCGCGCGCGAGGCCGACGAGGTCGTCATCACCTTCGAGGCCGGCGTGCCGGTCGCGATCGACGGCCGCAAGGTCACCGTGCTGCAGGCGATCGAGGAGCTGAACAAGCGGGCCGGCGCCCAGGGCATCGGCCGCCTCGACATGGTCGAGGACCGCCTCGTCGGCATCAAGTCCCGCGAGATCTACGAGGCCCCCGGCGCGATCGCCCTGATCACCGCCCACCAGGCCCTGGAGAACGTCACCGTCGAGCGCGAGCTGGCCCGCTACAAGCGGCAGGTCGAGCAGCGCTGGGCCGAGCTGGTCTACGACGGCCTCTGGTTCTCGCCGCTCAAGCGCGCCCTGGACGGCTTCGTCAACGAGGCCAACCAGAGCGTCTCCGGCGACATCCGGATGGTGCTGCACGGCGGCCGCGCGGTGGTCAACGGCCGCAAGTCGGACCAGTCGCTGTACGACTTCAACCTCGCCACCTACGACACCGGCGACACCTTCGACCAGTCGATGTCCAAGGGCTTCATCGAGATCTTCGGCATGTCCTCGAAGATCGCCGCCCGCCGCGACCTCGCCTGAGCCGCAGCGTCCCCCCGAGCCCCGGCCGCCTCCCCACGGCCGGGGCTCACCCCCATCACCCGTTAGGAGCCCACGCGATGACCGCCGACCAGAACGCCGCCGGCAGCAATCCTGAGCTGCGCCTCTGGGGCGCGCGCTTCGCCGACGGCCCCTCCGAGGCGCTGGCCAGGCTCTCCGCCTCGGTCCACTTCGACTGGCGTCTCGCGCCCTACGACATCGCCGGCTCCAAGGCGCACGCCCGGGTGCTGCACACCGCGGGCCTGCTGAGCGCGGACGAGCTCGACGCGATGCTGGCCGGGCTGGACACCCTGCTGGCCGACGTCGAGTCCGGCGCCTTCACCGGCACCGTCGCCGACGAGGACGTGCACACCGCCCTGGAGCGCGGCCTGCTGGAGCGCCTCGGCCCCGACCTCGGCGGGAAGCTGCGGGCCGGCCGCTCCCGCAACGACCAGATCGCCACGCTGTTCCGGATGTACCTCCGGGACCACGCCAAGACCATCGGCGGCCTGGTGCTCGACCTCCAGCACGCCCTGGTCGGCCTCGCCGAGGCCCACCCCGACACCGCGATGCCGGGCCGCACCCACCTCCAGCACGCCCAGCCGGTGCTCTTCGCCCACCACGTCCTCGCGCACGTGCAGGCCCTCGGCCGGGACGCCGAGCGGCTGCGCCAGTGGGACGCCCGCACCGCCGTCTCCCCGTACGGCTCCGGCGCGCTGGCCGGCTCCTCGCTCGGCCTCGACCCGCAGGCGGTCGCCGCCGACCTCGGCTTCGAGCGGGGTTCGGTCGGCAACTCCATCGACGGCACCGCCTCGCGGGACTTCGTCGCCGAGTTCGCCTTCGTCACCGCCATGATCGGGATCAACCTCTCGCGGATCGCCGAGGAGGTGATCATCTGGAACACCAAGGAGTTCGGCTTCATCACGCTGCACGACGCCTTCTCCACGGGCTCCTCGATCATGCCGCAGAAGAAGAACCCGGACATCGCCGAGCTCGCCCGCGGCAAGTCCGGCCGCCTGATCGGCAACCTCACCGGCCTGCTCGCCACCCTCAAGGCGCTGCCGCTCGCGTACAACCGCGACCTGCAGGAGGACAAGGAGCCGGTCTTCGACTCCTGCGACACCCTGGAGGTCCTGCTGCCGGCCTTCACCGGCATGATGGCCACCCTGACCGTCCACCGCGAGCGGATGGAGGAGCTGGCCCCGGCCGGCTTCTCGCTCGCCACCGACGTCGCCGAGTGGCTGGTCAAGCAGGGCGTGCCGTTCCGGGTCGCGCACGAGGTCGCCGGAGCCTGCGTCAGGACCTGCGAGCAGCAGGGCGTCGAGCTGTGGGACCTGACGGACGCCCAGTTCGCGGAGATCTCCGAACACCTGACGCCCGAGGTCCGCTCGGTGCTCAGCGTGCACGGCGCCATCGCCTCCCGCAGCGGCCGCGGCGGCACCGCACCGAGCGCGGTCGCCACCCAGCTCGCCGAGGTGAAGGCCGACCTCGCCGTCCAGCAGGAGTGGCTGCAGGGCTGACACGCCCTCTTGTCCTCACGGGGGCGCGCCGGGTGACCCGGCGCGCCCCCCCGCGGTGCGGCAGCCGGGTCCCCCGCCCCTGCCCGTCCCCCCGCGCGGCCCCCCCACCACGGGTCCCCGGGGCCCG
>NZ_JBFBJY010000089.1:0-32304 GCF_040702125.1 Kitasatospora sp. NPDC085895
CAATCAATCGCACGGGTCTACCTCGTTCCAATCGTGGGAGGTGGGCCCGAGGGCCGCCGCGCCTACCTTGGCCGGGAGCGCGGCGGCCCGACTCGGGCCATGGCTGCTCGTCAGATCACGAGCAGCGGTGCCCCGATCCGCCGCAGATGCGGGCCGGATCGGGGTCGCAGATCAGAGGGTTGCGCGCGGGCTTCACCGGCTGCCGTTGCCCCGGCCGGCCGGTCCCGAGCCCGAAATCGGGTGCGCCGGTGTCACTGCTCCGGCGCCAACAGACGGCGCACCCCCGGAGACCGGGCGTGCTGCGTGGCTCGCTGCCGCTGCGACATCACCCGGTCGCCACGGGGGCGGTCTGTCTCATCCCGCCACGTGCTTTGAGACTCCGCTGGTCCACTCGGCTCGCCATCCAGCCGTACGAATCGGCCTGGTCAGCGCCCGTCCGTCCCCACACCCGCCCGAAGCGGGTGGCATGCCACTGCGTAGGGGGAGAGCACGTATCGCGGTGGACATCCCCCGGTTCCTCAACCTGGGCGCCTTGCCGCGACCGCCGCCCTCGCGTCGGTCTCGCACGATCACTGTTCAGTTCTCAAGGATCAAGCGCGCTTCCTTCGGCCGGCTTTCACACCGCCCTCTGGGCGCATTTCCGCAGTTCAGAGCAGCCCAAAGAAGGCCCCTCCGGCACTCCTGCACCTAAGTGCTCATGCACTTATGTATAGGAGTGACATGCATCAGAGTGCACTGCTCCTATACATAAGTCAACCCTCCGCGTTGAGTGCGCGCAGAGGGTTGCTTAGGGGTGAGTGTGCGTCAGTCACTTGCGGGGATGCGGTAGTCGAGAACGAAGCGGTCAGCGGCCATCAACGTGTCGCAGACCTCTACCACTCGCCCCGCCTCGGAGATGGCGTTGCGCGTCAGGTGGATGACCGGGGCCCCGGGGCTCAGGTCCAGCGTCGCCGTCTCCGGCTTGGTGGCCATGCGGGCCCGAACCGTTTCCGTGAACTCCGCGAGGATGTGGCCGTTGTCCTCCAGGCGGGCGTAGATTCCACCCCCGCCGGGGTTCTCGGCAAACAACTCGGGGATGTCCTTAGCGATGTCCCAGGGCAGGTAGGAAGTGGCCTCCTCCGTTGGGATGCCATCGCTGAAGTACAGCCGTCGACGGGCCAGCACCTGCGTACCCGGGACGACCGCGAGGCGCTCGGCGATGTCTGCCGGGGCCTCGGTGGGGCCGATGTACAGGACACGCACAGCGGGTTTCGCGCCGGCCTGCTCGGCCTCCACGATGTATGCCGCCTTGCCCGCCTTCCGGTGTGCGCGCCGGAAGCGGTCCGACGACTTGCGCTTGACTGGCGGACGCGCCTTCACGAAGGAGCCGCGGCCGTGGTGGGTCTCGATCAGGCCGGTGGTGCGAAGCTCGGCTACGGCCTTCCGGGCCGTTCCAGGCGCGACCTTGTAGCGGTCCATGAGTTCGGACTCGCTGGGGATCTTCTCGCCAGGGGGCAGGATGCCCTTCTGGATCTGTTCTGCAAGGTCCTCGGCGATCTGTAGGTATCGCGGTGAGGACGTCTCGCGAACGCTTCCACTCCTCATTTGGGTGGAACCTCCTATGCTCATATACATGAGTAACAGTCCGCAGCAGGGGCGGTCAACGCCGCTCCACTCCGTGTCGGTGGCTGGTGTTGTGATTCGGGAGGACGGCAACGTCCTGGTCATCCGGCGTGCGGACAACAGCACGTGGGAGCCGCCCGGTGGAGTACTGGAACTCGGTGAGTCCGTCGAGGCGGGCGTATGCCGCGAGGTACTGGAAGAAACCGGGGTCGAGGTGGCCGTGGAGCGCCTGACAGGCGTCTACAAGAACATGGCCCTCGGCGTCGTGGCCTTGGTCTTTCGGTGTCGCCCGGTCGGCGGCGTGCCGTCCGTCTCGGATGAGTCGACCGTTGTGCAGTGGCTTCCGGCAGACGAGGCAGTCGCGAAGATGGGAGACATGTATGCCATCCGAGTGAGGGATGCGCTTGCCACCGGCGATCCGGCCGTGCGGGCACACGATGGCCAGCAACTGGTGGCGTGACTACTCTGCGCGGCTAGAAGGGACGTCGTATGCCGCCGTCACTGGTCCCATAGCTGCACTCGCAAGGCGAGCTCCTCTTTCGTGAGGGAGCTGCGTCCGGTGAGCCGCAGCATCGTGCTGTCGAATGGGCGCTGCCCGTCAGAGCGTGGGGTCAGAAGGACCAGCAGCGTGACTCGCTCGTCACTGGCCCCCTTCGCTAGTTCGAACTGGTGGTGGCGCAGTTGTACATATGACTCCGCAGCAGCAGCGATTCCATCGTCAAGCTCTCTCGAACAGGCTCCGAAGATCAGCTGCAACATGCCGCTATCAAGGAGCCGGCGCATGCGCCATTTGATGGTCTTCACACTCGCGACATCGGCGAGCATCTCCTGGAGCTTCTCGCCGAGCTCGGTGCGGAAGCCCACGGGGAGACTGTCAATGTCAGCAAGTGCTTGGAGGCGCGCCGCTTCGCCGATGCCGTCCGACAGGGGGCCGGTTGCGATGTCTTCGAGGATGATTCTCAGTAGCAGGTGGGCACGACGGGCATCTGAGCCCACCGGGGCCTGGGGGAGCAGCGGGGTTGATCTGTGCTCGTGCCCCGAGCCGAGCCACTCGCCGTCACCAGGGCTTGGTGCTGCTGCCAGGTCCGCCGCTGCCAACTCGTAATACCGCATGGGTTCCTCGCCCAACGCGCGGGGCGGAAGGGGAGCGACGCGGAACAGGTAGCCAATCACGGCGTGGGTGGAGCGGAGCTGGTTGAACAGGAAGTCCCAGTCCCGCCGCAGGAGTGCGACACCGGGAAGGTCACCAAGCGCGAGGTCGACGGTCGTATCGCTAGGCAGGTAGTCGTCGTCGACCACGATGATCGCGAGCCAGGTGAATGAGTTGCCATCGACCTCGATCTCGCGACCCCGGCTGTTAGTAAATCGGGCTGGCTCAAGGCGCAGGTTGCGGATGGTTCCTCTTGCCTGCCGTGCAGCCTTGGCGGCGTTCTTCTGAGCCCAGGATCTCTCCCCAGCAGGATCGCGCTGTTCGCCCTGCCGGCACTTGACCTGGATGGCTGCTGCACGGTCACCGACGATGACGACTCGGTCACCCAGCTCACGCTGACCAGAGCCGACCTTTCGGATCGGGGCACGGAAGACAAAGTCCGGCAGGCCCCAGGTCGCAGCGGCCGCGTGCGTGGCTTCCTCGGCGCCGATCCCTGGCTCGACGCCGTTCGGTCGAGGCAAAGCCGGAGCGATGCGGCGCGCCGCGACCCCCAGGGGTGTGTCAACGACGAGCGTTAGCGGTGATTGCTGGTCGCTCCCGAACAACGCGGCAGCGCGCCGCAGCGCCGCTGCTTCTGCATCCCGGCGCTGTTGCGCCTCCTGCCGCTGCAGGCGAGCCTGGGCCTTGCCACGCGAAGCCTTCCCCATGGCAGGCCAGTCTGCCTGCTAGTGAGCCAGAAGTGCGAACTCCATGAACTGCACTGAGGACGGCATGCGGGCAGGGCTCGCAACGGGAGGTGGCACGGCCCGGTGGGCCGGGCCGGTCTCAGTTCTGGTCTCAGTTCACCCTGTTCGTGACCGTTGCGTTCAGTCCGGATTGGTCCGTTGACCAGGGTGCCGGACTTCATCGGATCTGGTTGGACGGAGATCGCGCAAACTCGTAATGCGCAGGTCTCGGGTTCGGTCCCATAGGCCGACCGAGCTGCCGAGTCGGGGGTGAGCCGACTCAGCTGTGCTCGGTCATGAGGTCGCTCAAACTTCGCTGGGTCGATGGAGGCGGTGGGCCGCCTGGGGGCCAACCGGCGCAGGGGCGGCTCGCGAGCCATGCATTACCAGGTCGGGCGGCGGTCGGCGCCGTGACCGGTGCTCGCTTGAAAACTGTCGCGGCCTGGCCAGATCAAGTCCCACGCCCTAGCGCAGGTGAGCGATAGTCCCGGCTCAGGGCGGGTGCCAGCTTCAGTCGGCACTCGACCTAGGCGTGTCCCGTCGTTGGCTCCGCCACGCCGGACCGTAGGCCGGGCAACTGGTTGATCACACGGTGCCCAGCAGCTGCCCGGCCGGCGATCCGGCTGGCACGTCGAGCCGCATACGGAAGCCCGCTCTACTCCTGTGCCTTGCAGCACGGAGCCCCGGTACATGACGTCACCCGCCCATCACGTGTGGAGAAACGATTGGGTAAACGACGCACTCTGCGACGCTGCGAGTGCCACCCTCTTCACGCATGGGTGTCTATCTTCGCAGCAGCCTCAGAGCCGGCCCCTTCCGCTTCAACCTGTCTCAAAGCGGTATTGGGGTGTCGGCTGGTGTCCCCGGCTTCAGGGTAGGAAACGGCCCACGGGGCAACTACGTCCGGGTCGGCACCCGTGGCATCTCGTACCGGGCCACGTCCCCCCGCAGGCAAGCAACGCCTCCCACTGGGGCATCTGCTCCACTACACCCGGGCCCTGCATGCCCGAGCGCACCCGCCACACTGCCCGGGAGCGTTGTGGTTCACGAGATCCCGACGGCCGCCGTCGAGGAGCTTCGACGTTCCAATCCCAGCGAGTTCATCGAACAGCTCCAGGCCGCGGCACAGCGGCACTCGACGTGGCCCTGGGCTGCAGCCCTCGCTCTCGTCATATCCCTACCGCTGTACTTGATTCCGCTGTTGGTTCTCGGCCCGCTCGTCTACTGGCTGTACCAGCGTGACCTGGCAGCGCGGCGGGTTGTCGCCTTCTACGACTTCGAAGGCCAACCCGAGGGTCAATTTACTCAGCTCATAGAGGCAGCCGAACAACTGCGTCAGTCACATGCCAACTGGATTATCACCGGATCGGGAGCGGTGGTGACAACAGCTCAGCACAAGGTGAACAGCGGCGCCTCCGCCGTCGTCAGCCGTAGGTCCGCTGCGGTCACCATGAGCGGCCCGCCTGAGCTCGTCACAAACATCGCGGTCCCGAGCCTCCACTGCGGGGACCACTCGTTGTTCCTGCTCCCCGACCGCGTACTGATGAAGCGCGGCCGCAATTTCGCGGATGTCCCCTACCACGAGCTCCAGGCCGTGGTGAGCGACGTCCGCTTCCACGAAGGTGGCCCCGTCCCCCGCGACAGTCAGCAAGTCGGCACAACCTGGCAGTACGTGAACGTCAAGGGTGGCCCGGATCGCCGATACAAGGCGAACCCGCAGATTCCGATCATGCATTACGGACGCATCAACTTCACCACACGCACGGGCCTGAACCTCCAGTGGGACTGTTCGCAGCCAACCTCTGCGCGACAGCTCGCACAGGCAGTTGCCACTTACGTCTCTCCGCCAGCGCTTCCGAATTGATGACCTCACAGAGAGCGACCCCTTGAGGTAGCCCCGTCCCGGGAGAACGCTGGGAGAAGATCTTGAAGTTCAGTCGTCACAGCGCCACCAAGAAGCAACGATCGCCGATGCCCTGACCCGCCTCTTTCAGCGCCTGCCAAGGCTGTGGCACGTAGCTGACCTCATTTGGGATGAAGAACTGGAAGATCCTCCGTGACTGCCGTCTACGCGGAACCGAGGTGCACCACGCCATGCTCGGCGTCGCACGGCTCCCTATCCTTGCGTTCAGCGGGTGAGCTGGTTCCGCCTCGCCGTGAACTCCTGGCGTCCGTCCGGCGTCGTGACGCCGTGCGGCGAGGTGGAGACGGTGGCCTCGTCGTTCTTCGCCAGGCTGTGGCCGTCGGCGACCACGCAGGCGACGGCGACCTCCACCGGATAGACCCAGTCCGGGCAGAGCTCGCCCATCGCCGCGAAGATCGGGGCCTTGTCGACCAGCGACCAGCACCGTCCCGTCGCGTCCGTGAACTGAACCTCGACCAATCCAGGCCCCGGCTCATCGTCCACCCAACGGATCGCCTCACATCGCAGCTCAAACACGAACGCCCCCGCAACCGAACAAGGTCAACAACGAGCGACAGTATGCCGCGAGACCTCAGCAGCCGACATGCCGAGACAGCCTTTAGCCGCCCCGTCTGGTGTTGGCTGCTCCGGAGACCTCCGGAGATGAAGGTGCCGACACCCCTCTGCATTCAGCTTGGTAGCGCTCACTCATCCCTGCAGATCTTGCGTTCTTCAGGACAGTCGAGGGCGCCGTACGCCGTAACGTCACGACGAATTCAACTCAATGCCGAACTGGTTCAGCACGCCAGAAGCGAGGGACTGAGCGCAGTCTCGCAGCACCGTTCGATCGGCCGCAGGCGGCAACTCCGAGCCCACGCGGAGGATCTTCCTCGGGCACCGAGTGGCCTGGGGGATAAGCAGGACACCTTCATACGAGGTGACCGGTGCGTAACCCGGGAAGGGCAAAGCGGGCGCAGGCGACCTCTCTTCTGAGACGACCCCAGCCACCAAATCTGCACTGCTGTCACTACGCCGCACACGCCGGAATTCATGTGACAGTGCAACCGCCTCGCATGCGCCGACCCTGACCGCCAGAGTTTCCACGGGCACGTAGGCGCTCTGGGGAGGATCTATGGGTATTGTGTTTTTGCGTCGCGCCGCAGTTGAAATGTCGACCGCATACACGATCGTGCCATCATGATGCAGTTCCACAAGCATGGACCGACCCCTTGGATGCGCCTCATTGAAGGAGCGCAGGAAATTCCCAGCGATCCAACAGCGCAGACCGACCTGCGGATTGCCGCTAAGTTCGGTTCCCATAAAATGCATGTCGCCGAATTCCCCATTGACTTCAACCTCCTTTGCGAGCGACGCAGCCGCAGTTATTACACCACGGGCTTCGTTCCGGGAAGTGGGCGGCACCAGTGGGGGCAGGGGCCGGGAAGGCCGCGACACGGTGATTAGCCATGCAATCGATGGAACCCCGTCAGTCATAACCACTTCGCGAACACGGTCGAGATGTCGCCCTAGGGCCTGGTCAGTTGCTTCCTGCCGGGCAAAGCGGTCACGGTACGCGCGATCGATTTCGTGCTCGGCAAGCCATCCAGTGTGGTCTGAATACCGAAATGGCACTGCGAACGTGCGGAGTTCACGCTCACGCTGTGTGCCGCCCAGAACGAAGTGGGGTGCCATGGCGCTCGCCGGGACGTCGACCACAAGGACGCTTGTGCTTCCGTCGTCTGACGTGAGCGTGTAAGCATTAACGCCGGCCACGAAGGGTTGGGTGTTAGCTCGGAGCCATTTGAAGAGGTTCTCCATCTGAACGGCGTCCGGGTCGACACCTATGATCTCGCGGTCGTCGCGGACGCCGTAGACAAGGAGGCCGCCGCGGGTGTTGGCCATCGCGGCCACATCTTTCGAAAACTCATTCCACTCGCCGGGTTCAGCCCTCTTAGGAAGGTCGCGCTTCCAGTCGAGGTCGTCGCGTTCGCCGACTATCTCGTGCGTTGCCCGCTCAATGTGCTTGTAGGTAAGCGGGCCAGGTGCAATCCCGAGCTCCTGATGGACCCGGGTCCATGAGCTTGCCATCTCCTCAGAATAGGAGCCGGCGCCAGCGCCGTCCCGTTGGCCGACAGGGCCCACGCGCCCTGGGCGCCAGGGCGCGTGGGCCCTAGCTAGCTCTGGGAGAGGTCTGGGAGAAGCTCTTGCCCTCAGGGCCCCGCCGGAACCGCATCGGGGCCGACGCAGACCAACGCTCTGACCTGCCCACATGCCGGTCACGACAGGTCGCAACAGACCCCGGACCTCATTCGGCCAACAGGCGAACCATCAGAGCTGATGCCTACTTGGCCTTCGTGTCCAGCACTAGGTTGCCATCGCGCTACCGGACCACCAGTTACCGACCAAGGCACAGAGAAAGTCGGCAAGCTTTGACTTGCGAGCTGTGCACTGTGAGTCACCAGATTCTAAGACTGGCTAGAAATTCCTTTAGTACATGGCTACTCATGTCACTCTACGCACAGGGGCATGAGTGAATGAATGGACAACAATTATGCCCCCTAAAAATGTCTACACTCTGCTCCGCAAGGATGCGCACTCGACAGCGATGCAGGATAATGGGCAGCGAGGCTCTCGCGGCAGGAGAGTGCTATGTACTGGGAGCAATCTAGTAGAAACTTCCTGCTATTCTTAAGTACCATTCAGCGGCTGCTACGCGAACCAGATGAAGATTTCCCTCTCTACCTAATTCATGGCTTCGGAGCGACATGGACGCCAGACGGGCCGCGCCCATTGATTCTGGCGAGCTCAACCATAATCCAGAGGGGCGGCAACTACGGTCTGACACCCATGGACTCACCCGAAGACTGGATAAGCGCCCTACATCCTGCAAATGCAGAGTTCGGCCGACGAATTCAAGAGTATAATCCACTGGTTATCCACTGCCCGCCGCCTCGAATGCTAAGTGCGCCCGACATTTTCGCCGCATGGACGCGAGATGCGCTTTGGTCGCAAAGTGTTCACCCTCTTCGAGTTAGATGCAGCAATACTCGGAATCAAGGGTCAATTGGATTCCCAATATGTCGACATAATAGCAAATGGGAGATCTCTGGCTTTATCACGGCAGGTCATGTGGCCTGTGGCGAATCGTGCTTCATTGAAATAGGGTACACCAGTCCCAGGATTCGCCTCAGGCGTTGGTCTCCAGTAGGCGAAGTCAGACTTCGGGATACACCCACGGAATCTTCCGGGCCAGCTTTCGATATCGCAGCAGTTGATTTTAATGCCCGTTCGCCAAAATTCCTTAAACCAATCCATAGTGGGGTTCTAAATTCGCGCGCAACGATAGAAGAGCCAATTGAGGTCGATATCACTGGCGGCGCCAGCGGGAGCGTCCGAGGTTTCATAGTTGGCGCCCTGGCCAATTTCGGTGTGAAACCGCTGACCTGGAAGGATAGCTGGGTACTACTTCCTAGCGGAGTGGTTAGGCATGGCGACTCGGGTGCGCCCGTGATCCTGCCCAACGGGGAGGCCTTGGGCATGGTGGTATCTGGGGTCATCGACCACAGGTCAGGCGAAGAAATTTTTTGCCTTGCGCAAGATATTAGCTCACTGGAGCGGGAATGGCTATCTCCGCGCAATATCAAACTAGTGCCCAGTTAGCGGCATCATCAAGCCCAGCGACAGCCGGAATCGTGTCCTTGTGTATCACGGGCGTTGGAGTAGCGCTAATTGCAATTGGCGTTTCGGTTTCGCTTTCGGATCGACGTCAGAAAATCCGCTCTCGAGGAGTTCAGGGGTCAGGCTACGGCACGGGTGATTTGATAGAAGGCATGGCTGCACTGGCGGAAGCATTGAGAGACTACGATCTTGGTCGATTCCTGGTGATTATTGGCGCCCTTCTTATAATTGTGGGAGCGGCGATTGGTGGATTTGCAGCCCTCTAGAGCGACCGTTACTCGAAGGCAAACCGACATGGCGAAGTTTCTGAAACGCAATGGCCCGGGAGATCCTTGGGAGCCTTCCAAGATTGAAATGAGCCCAGGCGAAGAGCTGGTCATCAAGAATGAAAGCAATCAAGATTCTGCGATCCACGTCAATGCTCCCGGCATTGGCACAATTCAGGTCTCTGTAAGAGCTGGGGAGACCTCCGACCCACTGCTCCTCGCGCCGGGCAACTTCAGGGTCCTTGTTCCAGAGTCGCCAACGCGGCACGAGGCATCCGTACGAGCGTCATGACTCGCTATCTGAAGCAGGTGGGCTTGGGAGAAGTTCGGGAGAACTTTTTGCTCACGAGGCTAACTAGAGCCGCACCCAACCAACACGAACCGACTCTCTGACCTCCACTGATGCCAGCTGCGGCAGGTCGGCTTAGCTCTCGGACCTCATTCGGGACGAGGAGGCCGCGGGCTCAAGCCCAGCCCCGACTCAGTTGGACCAGGTCGGGGCTGGTTTCCCGCGAACGCCTCAAGCAGCGCACGTTCTCGTAGCGCTGCGAACAGCGGCTGTGCGGCCTTGGGCGACCGACGCCGGCCGGCGGTGAAGTCGGCAGCCCACGCGGGTGCCGCGCGGCGTCAGTTGATCAGCGTGTCGCCGAGATGCATGAGGACGAGCCTGCCCACAGCCGTGGCTCTATCGGCGTGCTTCCTCAGGGGGCTGAACTGTGATGACCGAGGAAGTGGCTTCCGGCCGCGGCGCCCCTCCCCATTCGCAGTCCTCCGTTGACCGGGTGCCCACAGCCGGACATGGATGTCTCTGCGGGTACTGGGGGATGATCAAGTGTTGAGGATGCGCAGGGCCATGACCGTTCCGTCCTCGCGGAACGAGATCGGTCCGTCCCAGTCGGCACTCGACCCAAGCCTCTGCCAGTAGGAACGCAGCGCGTACGCCTGCCGGCGGTACTCCTCGACCCGTCCCTGGGCGAGCAGAGGGTACAGGGGTTCGGCGATGCCCGAGAACGCCACCACCCGCACCGTATTCAGTCGAAAGACGTGGTCCGTACCGACGAACTTGGTATCGCCTACGGTGATATCGGCGTCATGGATGCTGGAGGATCCAGCGAAGGTCGGCACGTCGTAGAACCTGCGCCCCTGGCGTTTGGTTAGGTACTGAGCTGTCGTCCTTCCCCCGCCAACGAAGGCAGCGAGGCCAGCCGCCCCCGTGCGTGCGACCACTTGCGCGAACCAGGCCGCCCGATCTTCGGAAATCTGGAAGCCGTCGGTCCCCTCGTTCCTGTGGGCGTCACGCCTGGGGCGCGGCACTTGCCCAAGGTAGGGCCAGTTGTGGTCCTCAGCCTCCGAGTCGAAGCTCCGAGGAAGTGCATTGCGGGGAAGGTCGAGCTGCCCGATCCCTGGAGCCTGCAAGGCGTTGACGACGATCCCGCCTTGTCCGGCGAGTTCCGTCGACACGAGGAGGCACGGGGTTGTGTTCCAGGGACCGACGTGCAAGCCCTCGGCCTGCTCGGAAGATCGGGCCAACTGGCGGGTCGCGGTGCGCAGTGTCCTTCTTGCTCGCTTGGAGGGCAGCTGATGGTTCCCTTTGCTCGCCACCAGCACGATCTTCGAGGGCTCGCCGGGTTTCCACGCTTCGATAGCGAAGTCGGGCCGGGAACGCGAACCCTTAGACGGCTCGCTACCGCCTAGGGACCAGCCAGCCATCAGCGCCACGCCGGCATCCACGACGGAAACCACATGGTCCGGGTACCAGCTCTTGACCACGCGCTCCGCCAATGCGATGCCGAACCCGAGGCCCAACTCATTGGCCTGCATGGCCTTATACGCGCGCTCCGGCACCCTGCCCTCGTCGGTCAGGGCCATGAAGCCGGTACCAGCATGCCCGATGGCCTGACAGTACTTCAGGCTCTGCCAGTGCTCTGCGAGCCCTCGGCCAGTCCCTTGGCGCGCAAGTACGAGACCTCGGGCCAAGGAATGCAATACGTCCCATGCCGAAGCGGAGGCGGCCTGGCTTGCCTCTGACCGGGAGAGCGGCTCAAGGTTTGGCTTCCGGAGACCCTCAGGGACGCCCTTCGCTAGCCGCACCTTGTCGATGCTGGCGGCTGCACTCTCGGTGTCCGCTACGAGGTCCAGAGACGACGCCACTTGTAGATGCCTCTGGCGACCGAGCTGGGAAAGCACCTCGTTCGCAGACAATGCCATGATCCCCCCACTGTGCGTGCAGTATTCCGGCCGAGTCGAGACCGTAAAGGGGGGCTCAGGGGCGCACACAAGAGCGCATGCTCCGCGGTGGTGGCTTATCGGCCACCGACTCAGTCAGCTGGGCCCTTACTCCTGAGACTGTAGCCAGTCGTACGGCCCCTGACATGGCTCGGCCCAGAGCAGACAGGACACCGGCCCTCGCTTGCGAATGGCAGACATGGGACTGGCGCCGAAGCCAGCCAGCGGGCGACGGCAGCGCAGCGCCACCGTGGTTACGACCACAGCTTTGACGGTGGCGGCTTGAGTGTGACGCTGGGGAACGGAAGTGGCAGGCTGGCCCGCGCTGCTGGCTCCAGCAGTCGGGTGGTGACGTTGAAGACGTGCCGCTGGTCCCACGACGGGACCAGAGCGGGACCACACGCCATGTGCAGAGCCGAGCCGCCGCAGCTTGGCCGCCCAACTTAACGCGCTTTCGGCGCCCTCTGACCTGCTGAAACGCCTTGACTCGCGATCTGGGGCCAAGAGTCCTGCAAGTACTGGTCATGTGCGGTTACCGCGCGGGTGACGGGAGCAGGCTTTGCAGGTAGGCCTGGGTGGAGGGGTCGGTGGAGTAGAGGCGGGTGCCCTTGGTGCCGCGGGTGGCTAGGACGCGGTAGGTGTTGAGGGCGTAGCGAAGGTACTGCTCGGCGGGGAGTTTGTTGAGCTTGCCATCGTGGCTTTCTGCTGGCTGGGCGATCCAGCGGTTGCCGCGGCGGACGAGGTCGTTGCCGATGATGACGGTGTTGTGGCTGTACTCCATGCCCTGGGCGGTGTAGACGCAGCCAATCTGCTGGTGTCCGCCCGTGTCAGTGGCCCAGAAGGGGCGGCCTGGGAGGTCGGGGGTGCCGAAGGGGGTGTCGTCTTCGCGGTAGTTCCAGGGCCGCTGCCAGGTCTGTGGTCCGGAGGGGCTGTCCCAGTGGATTGCGACTTCGGGGAGGAGTGGTGGGGTGGAGGGGGCGTCCCAGGGCCAGCAGAAGCCGGCGGTGATGCGGGCGGTGAGGCCGTCGTTTGTGTGAGTGTCGACCCAGTGGGTGAACTCGTCGGGATTTGCGGCGAGTGCAAGGTCGTAGTCGGTGCCGTTCCAGGCGGGGGCGGTGCCAGTTGGTTCGAGGAGTTGGTCGATCCACTGGTGGTAGGCCTGGGAGCCGTTGCAACGGAACTGGGCGGTCAGGTCGATGTGCTCGAAGGCGTACCCGTTCCTGTTGGCGTGGGTTTTGAGTTCGGTGAGGCTGATGCCCTCGTCGGGGCGGATGATCTGCTGCTCGTCGAGGAACAGTACGGTGACGGCGGCTCGGTCGATCAGGTTGCCCAGAATGATGGGGAAGCGGTCTCGTTGTCCGGCGAATCCGGTCCGGGCTCGGTGAGCCTCGTCGATCAGAACCACGCTGCTGCTGGTGATGCCTGATGGGACGCGGCCTGCGAAGGTGGCGATGAGTCCGCGGGAGTCTTCTCCTACGGTGCGCTTGAGTTGGCGGGTCAGAGTGCCGGAGGGGGAGAGGAGGCGGGGGTTGGCGTTGGGGAGCTGGCACAGGTCACCGAGGAGTCGGCAGGCGATCACACTCTTACCGGTCCCGGGGCTTCCCGTAACGACGACGATGCCTTTCGTCCGCTGCTGGCGGGCTGAGGTGACGGTGTGCAGGGTGGTTTGTCGGGCGACGTCCTGGCTGCCGATTAGGCGGAACGCGTCGTGGCCTTCGATCACTCGTCCGGCCCGTGCCAGCAGGCCGCGTGAGGGACGGTGTCGGGCGGCCAGCAGCGCAGCAATTGACTCCTCGGATGGGGGTTTCAGGTCGGCGCAGGCCAGTTGCTGAGCCAGGGCATGGGACGGCTGGGCTGGGTCGAGGTCATTGCGTCCCAGGATAGGGAAGGCAGCCGAGGGGCCGTTAGCGGCAAGTGCCCGCAGCTCGTCGACGAGGTCGGGGCCGGCGTCGTGGAGAACGACGACACCGCGGGCCAGCAGCACAAGCTGGTCCTGGTCGATCCAGTCTTCCAGATAGCGGACGTAGCCGCCGACCTGCCGGGCTGGGTGCTGAACAACCCGCTGGCCGGCAAGGATCAGGCCCGGACGGCGCGGATCGGTTTTCACACTCGTCCACTGCTTCAACTCGATCGCTACGGCTGTCAGGTGGCCATCGCTGTCCTCGCCTAGGAGGAGTGCGTCCACGCGCTCGCCAGTTGCGGGCAGGCAGTACTCCAGCACGACATGCAGGTTGTCCAGGCCGGCGGCGGTGAGGACGGTCAGCAGTGCCGGCCAGCTGCGGGTCCAACTGCGAACTTCTTCTGGAGATGGGGCGGTACCGAACAGGTCGGCGGATCGCTTCTCGCAGGCCGCGATGAACTGCGGCTGCACCACCTTCTGTGCCGCTTCGGCGACGCTGCCCCCGTACAGATGCATGGCAGACATCTGTACCACCCGGAGTCGGCCACCCGCAGGGCTAATAGGGCCAGGGCCGGGGTTGGCGAGGTGTGGCCGCCGGCTGGTATCCCTGGCGGCATGACGATCAAAGACCTCCAGCAGGCGCTGGCCGAGTTCGCCGCGGAACGCGACTGGCAGCAGTTCCACACGCCGAAGAACCTCGCGATGGCGCTGGCCGGTGAAGGTGGGGAGCTGCTGGAGATCTTTCAGTGGCTGACACCCGAGCAGTCCGCGACTGTGATGGACGATCCGGACCGGGCGGTGCAGGTCCGTGAGGAGATGGCTGACGTCTTCGCCTACCTGCTCAGGATGGCTGATGTGCTGAACCTTGACCTGGAACAGGCGTTGCTTGAGAAGATCGAGACCAACCGGCGCCGCTATCCGGCTCACCTGGCTCGGGGCCGCGCCGACAAGTACACGCACCTGGGGGGACAACCACGTTGATGCGGATCGTCATGCAGCCGGCACGCCGGTCGGAGAAGGACGTCGCCCAGCATTACCAGGACACCATCGTGAACCCGGTCGTCTTCGACGACCACGCCGATCTCCTGCAGCCGGGCGTCCTGGACCAGCTCAAGCAACTGTTCCCCGATGGTACAGCCCAGATGTGGGGTGTGGTCCCGGGTAAGAGGGAGGTCAACCTCTCCAAGATCAAGAAGATGTGCCCGGGAGACTGGGTGTTCTTCAGCGGGGACAAGCGTCTCTACTTCGGTGGCACGATCGCACTGATGTGGCGCAACCGGGACCTCGCCACTCGCCTGTGGGGGACTGACCCTGCCGGCAGTACGTGGGAGTACATGTATGCCCTCTCCGGCACGCGGGGCTTCGACATTCCCATCGAGGAAGTTCGGCAACTCCTGGACTGGAACCCCAACCGCAACATCATGGGCATCTCCGTTCTGGACGAGGACGAGAGCGACGCCCTCCAGACCCTGTTGACCCTCGAGCCCGCCACAGCGCTCACCGCCCCGATCGACCCCGAGGCCGAGGAAGCAGTCGTCGCAGCGTTCGACGGCGAGCTCGAGCGCAAGGCTCTGCGCGCCTACCGCGGCGAGCAGGCTGCTCTTAAGCGGCGCCTTCTCCCTGGCTCGACGGGCGAGTGCGCGCTGTGTGGCCGGGAGCTTCCGGCCGCTTTCCTCGTCGGTGCGCATATCAAGAAGAGGGCGATGTGCAGCGACGAAGAGAGGCGCGACCTGGCCAACATTGCGATGCTTGCCTGCACCTTCGGCTGCGATGCCCTCTTTGAGCACGGCTATGTCGCTGTGGCTCCCGGTGGTGTCCTGCAGATAAGCCCACTGGCCGACAAAGTCCCAGGGGTCGCTCAGCACATCCAGCAGCACTTGGCTGGCCGCACTGTGGGCTGGTGGACCGTGGAACGGCAGCCGTACTACGACTGGCACCGCACCCACACTTTCAAGGCCAGCCCGCCTCTGTGACGGGGGCGCGGGTCGGCTCTGTTCGAGGGACGTCGACCAGACGGTACGGGTTAGATCTTGCTGACTGACAGGAGATGGCGTTGGGAGCGGTAGGCGTCGCTGGCCTTCTTGCGATGGTTGAGGGCCTGCGGGTGGACCAATCCTCGGGACTTCCTGCCCGGCACCAGCCGATTGTGCTGCTCTGGGCCATTGGGCGTGCAGCGGTAGGGCGGCCACGGTTGGTGCCGTGGTCGGAGTGTCGAACGGAGCTGGGGCGTCATCTGCGTGCTTACGGTCGCCCTGGGTCGACTCCTGCCGCGGAATACCCCTTCGTGGCGTTGGACCGGTGCGACCTTTGGGAGCTGCAGGGGGTGCAGGGCGAGGTTCCTCAGGCCCGAGGATCTAGGCTGCGGCCGTGGCTGAATAGGCACAATCCGCGGGGTGGTCTCAGCGAGCAGGTCTATGACCTGATGGCGACCGACGAGGAGGCACGGGCGCAGGTCGTCGAGTCGCTCCTGTGTCGCTTCTTCGATGACGAGATGAGGCCAGAGCTCATCCGCGACCTGAAGCTCGCTGGCCCTGTGTTTGAGGGCTTTGGTCCAGTTCCTGGAGTCCCTATGGGCCGGGAGTTTGACACTCGCGAGGACGCAGCTGAGGCCGGCGTGCATCGGCCGCTCCAAGCGGGCATCTGCGGGACTGAAGAACACGGGGCCGAGTCGATCGTCGTCTCAGGTGGCTATGAGGACGACGAGGACCACGGCGATGTGATCATCTACACCGGTCAGGGCGGACGTGACGAGCGCACCGGACAGCAGGTACGAGACCAAGAGCTGACGCGAGGCAACGCGGCCCTCGTGACCAGCATGACCGCCGGGATTCCTGTCCGGGTCGTCCGTGGTTGGGAAGGCGACCCGGCCCACTCGCCGACCAAGGGCTACCGCTACGACGGGCTCTTCCGTGTCGAGGACTACTGGTCCGAGATCGGACGCTCGGGCTACCTCGTATGGCGTTACCGCCTTACCCAACTCCCGGAAACGCGCCACAACGAGCCGCCCCGCCCCCAACTGCCCACCATCCCCCGACAACCCCAAGGCCATGAAGCACCAGCGCGGGCCACAACCACCACCCAACGCGTCGTGCGCAGCACAGCAGTAGCGGACTACGTCAAGCGCATCCACGACTACACCTGCCAGGTGTGCGGCATCCGCCTCGCCACACCCACCGGCGCCTACGCGGAGGCCGCACACATCCGCGGCCTCGGACGGCCCCACTCCGGCCCTGACGTCGCCGCCAACGTGCTGTGCCTATGCCCCAACCACCACACACTCTTCGACTTCGGAATGCTGCGCATCGACGATGACCTCACAGTCATCGACCGCGCAGGCGATACCGTGCTCGGCCGCCTCCGCGAGAGCGAAGCACACGAGGTCGGGCGGCAATTCCTCGCGTACCACCGCGCTCATCACGCTCAGCGAGGATCCGTTTCTGCCGGCGAAGGTAAGTAGCCACTCAGCCGGGCGCCAGCAGCCATATGGGCTGCACTGGCTCAGCACGGTGCCGGCAAGCCGATGATGTGCACACCGCGGGGCGCAATGGCGGCCAACTTCTCCCGGTCGGGCTCGCTCGCAGCCAGGACGGTGATCCCTGCCAGCTGCTCCCACTGGAGAAGGGAGGGCTTGGGGCGGAGCAGTGCGACGATGGGCCCGTCAGCGTGGCCGACGCACAGCGGTATCCCTCCCGCCCAGCGGGGGTCGTAGTCCTCGTGCCCAAAGTATGGTGCCGTGCCGTGGTGGGCGAGAACCCACGTGGTCGCCGCTTCGCGCATCAGTCGGCGCTCGTCCGCGGGCACCGACAGCCGCCAGGACCGGACCATGACCCGGTGCGGGTCGCGTAGGAGGTAGCGCGGAGTCTGCATCATGCCACGCCAACCCGTGCCCGGCTGGAGCTGACGCCCCATCGCCTGAACCCGCTGCTCATCGAGCTTTCGCTGGAAGCCATCCCATTCGGCAGCGTCCGCAATGTAGCGGGGGGCCGTCCAGGCCGCCGGCCAGAACGTGCGGCCATCGAGCTGCTGCGCCCGGCCGAAGCGGTGTCCAACGACGCGGTCCGCCAGGACCCAGGTCACGAAGTCCCGCAGCGTGGCGTTGGCCGGTAGCCAGTTCGGCGAGTCGAAGCGGGCCAGCCCGCCCACGACCTTCCACGGAGTGCCGTCGGTGCCCGGAGGAGCCACGAGGACGGAGGGAACGGTACCCAGCCACGGCCGGGAGCGGACCCCCACCCAGCACACCCGCACGCCGTCCTTGGCGAACCGGCCGGTGCGTGCCCGTATTTCGTCCGGAGTGATCGGAGACAACTGCGCCTCCCACGCCATGCGGCGGTCGCCATCCGGGGAAGCGGCCATCACATCGGCCCGCCAGGCGCCGTCTGCGGCGCGGACCTCCAGCTCGGCAAACCACCCGCTGGCGCGTACGGCCTGGGCGAGCTCCAGCTTCAGCAGGTGGTGCTCCATGCTCTCCTGTGCCAGGGCGCACTGTGGCGCCCCGGCATCGTGGGCGAAGAACCGCAGCCCGCCAGAGGAGACCTTCGGGTGCATGCCGTGCCCGCACTCCGGGCAGACGAGCAGCACTCGAGGCCGCGCACGGTGGATCGCGGGCCACTCCCAAGCGCACCCGAGATCGTCCTGGCTCGCGTCCAGCCGACCCCGCTCGGCGTGTAACGCAGTGGAGCCCATATCTCTCCCCCCATCGGCCCGGACCAGCCCGAGCCGCCTTCCATCTCAACTCGAAGGCCTTCCCACCTGCAGAGCCAGCCACCCGCTACGGGTGCACTGGCGTGGGCGGGGGAGGGCCAACGAGAGCGGGCGGCTAGGCGAGCGACGTGCTGCGCTGAGACTCGGCGTCCCTGCCGTATGAGGCGCCGGAGGCCTGAGGCGACCTGGACACGTCATCCGGCCTCGCGTGCGGGACAGAGCGGGACCACACGCTCCGCGCGGGACCGTACGACATGGGCGCGAGCGGACGTGGCTGCGTGCACCCATAGGCTTCTGACCTGTGCAAATACCTCTGGGGGTTAAGGGTCGCAGGTTCGAATCCTGGCGCCCAATGTAAGTCGGAGGGCCGTTGGCCGGGAGAAATCGCAGGTCAGCGGGCTTTTTCGTGATTGGTCGTCAGGGATTGTCGGGAAGGGTCTTCATGTCAGGATGAACCCGTGACGTGGGATGCCCGGCACTCAGGGACATTGGGGGCATGGTGGGATTCGTTGGCGGTGACCGGCTCGGATGGTGCCGTTGGTGGGGGCCGGAGGGCACGGAGAATGCCTTGTTCGACGGGTTGCTGCCTGATCCGGCTGGCGAACACACTCGCTACCTCAATCGGCACCTACGACAGCTGAAGGACTTCCAGGCGTCGCGGGCGCTTGTTCTGTTGGGCGAGCCTGGGGCCGGTAAGTCGGCCGAGCTGGAAGTGGAGGTTACGCGCCGGCTGGAGGCGGGCGAGTGGGCCGCAGTGATCCACCTTGGCGCCTTTCTGACAGCGTCCGAAGTACAAGAGGCCGTTCGCGAAGCAGAAGCGGCCTGGCAGGCCAGCGGCACTCCAGGTGATCTGACGCTGGCTTTCGACGGCTTCGATGAGCCCCTCGTCGCTGTCAGCAACCTGGCTCACGTCCTCGAGCGGGAGCTGAAGCGACTCGACACCGAACGCCTGCGGGTCTTGATCACGAGCAGGAGATCGGTCTGGCCTGAACGGTTGAGCGAAGCGTTCAGGCGGCTGTGGCCGAGCGAGGACACCCTCTCCTTGGTCCTGGCCCCGCTGACGGAGCAGAACATCAGACACGCTGCGGCAACGGAGCTAGATACCCCGGACGCATTCGTGGGGTCCCTGAAGGCCGCTGGGGTGCAGTCGCTCGCGGCGTCTCCATTGCCGCTTCGTCTGTTGCTGGCAGCGCACACGCAAGGAACTCTGACGTCGTCACGCCGCCGTATCTACGCTCTCGGTGTCGAAGGGCTGGTGGCGGAGGACAACACGGGCCGAATCGAGCAAGGTCTCGACGATCCGCCGCTTCCGCAACGGCTCTCCGCAGCCCGGAGTTTGGCTGCGGCCAGCCTGCTGTCGGGGCGGTCCCAGGTGATCCGGCGGTCCAGGCCTGGGCAGGGCGCTGGCACGCTCAGTCTGAACGAAGCGGTCAGTCTCGATGCGGACCTCGACGCCTTGCAGGCGGTCTTCGATAGTGCTGTCTTCACCGATGGCTGCGAGGGCCGGGGGTGGATGCACCGCAGCGTGCAGGAGTTCCTCGCTGCCGAGCAGTGTGGTTCCTTGCCGCTGGCCAGCGTGCAGAACCTGGTGGCCGACCCGCTTGATCCCAGCCGGGTGCTCCCGCAGTTGGCCGGGATGGCGGCGTGGTTGGCAGAGGTCCACGACGGAGTGTTCGACTGGCTGGTCGAAGCCGATCCCGTCGTGCTGATGCAGGCTGACCTGCGCAGTTTGACTGAAAATCAGCGGGCGCGGGTCGCGGGGACGGTCCTCGCGGGGTTGGCGTCCGGGCCATTGCTGGGGATGCGCGCGGGGTATGGGAAGTTGCAGCATGCCGGACTGGCTGCCCAGCTCGCTCCTCTGCTGGACGTGGGTGAGCCGACCTGGCGGCAACAGGAGGCCATGCTGATCATCCAGGCCACGGGGCTGCGGGCTCTCGACCAGGAGCTGATGACCCTGCTTGAGCAGATCGCCTCGCGTCAGGGCCATGAGGACTACGACGAGCGCACCCGCATGGCGCAGTGGGCGGCTCGGACGCTGGTGGGGACGCAGGATGCTGGCGTTC
Organism: Kitasatospora sp. NPDC085895; assembly: GCF_040702125.1. Taxonomy (NCBI): domain Bacteria; kingdom Bacillati; phylum Actinomycetota; class Actinomycetes; order Kitasatosporales; family Streptomycetaceae; genus Kitasatospora; species Kitasatospora sp. NPDC085895. The sequence goes on from NZ_JBFBJY010000089.1 coordinate 20,215, forward strand.
TGGAGCGGGCGGCTCAGGTGGCTGCCGATTCCGGACGCCCTGGGGCGGTGCGAGCGGCACTGTTGCCTGTGCTGTGGCCCGCTCGACGCGACATGGAGTGGCTGCTGCAGGCGGTGGACGGGGTGGACCGCGCGCCACGCGGCGTGATCGGTCGCGCTTGCCTCGCGATGCTGGGACGGCAGGCCGATGCGGCCCACTGCAGCGTCGAAGACTTGGCCGCGTGGGCAGCGGATTTCTCCGCGTCTGATCACCGGGACCCGGCAGTTCGGCGGCTGCTCGGCCGTGCCGCGTGGACGGCTGTCCTCACCGGCCCGGTCGGCGAGAGCGTCTGGCGATCAGGCGGAAGGCTGCTGTACGCACAACTGCAAGCCAACCAGTCACTCGCCGGTGTGAGCGCGGAGGAAATGGCGCAGCTGCCGCCTGAGCGTCGCCAGCAGTTGGTGAGGTTTCTGCTGGGCCAGACAGGTCGACCCGCCGAGGTGCTGGCCCGGGTGCACAGAGCCGGCTGGCTGTCCGCTGACGACCTGCAGTGGTGGCTGGATGACCTCACGGGTGTCGACACCGGACAGGTGGATAGGTCTCCGGCCTACTTCGTGTTGTCCGCGTTGGCCGACATGGTCGACGACCAGGCGGCCGCCCGTGTGGTGGCCGCCGCACGAGCAGCGACACCACAGTGGGAGACCTTGACCGGGCTGTTTGCTCCCGCTGCCCGCGCCGAGCGTGCCCGGCAGCGTCTGGCGCCAGCCGCTGCCGAGGAGTGGGAGGCCGAAGCGGCTCTGCGCGAGCACGAGTTTGCGGACCTGGTCCGCGCCCTGCACCGCAGCGTCGACAGCAGCGGCCCAGGCCCTCGACCGCTTCCCTCCTGGCCCGCTTTGACCGAGGAGCAGCGGCACGAGGTCGCCACTCAGGCACTGGAGTTCCTGGAGTCCGATCCCGACGCGGCCGATGAGGGGACCGCTGAACTCATCGATGTTGCGTGCACGGTAATCGACGCGGTCGACGCTGGCATGCTCGACCAGGTCGCCGCGGACTCCTGGCTGGATTGGCTGCCCGGCCTGTTGGACGTCCCCACCAGCTCAACTACCTTGACGTCCGCCGTGAAGCGGGCCGTCGCCCACGACGAGGATGCGACGATCGACTTCCTCATCCAGAAGATGGGCACCGACGCCTCAGCCGTCGCCGTACAGCAGCGCACCATCCGGTCCCCGCGACTCAGCGCCGAGGCGCTCGCCGTCGCCGGTACCGGCCGGCAGGCTGCCCGCACCCTGAGTGCTCTATTGGACATCGGCGCCGCCAGCATGCCCGCCCAGACCGCCCAGACCGCCTTCGACCTCGTGCAACGCCACAGACCTGGCGGGCCCGACAACGGCTCGGAGCGGGACTGGGAGACCGCCGTGGTGGCCGGGGCCTGCCTTGCGGCGTGTCCTCCATCCCCGGCACAGTTCGACGGCTTGCTGGATGTCTTGGAGGAGGATCCCGCCCTCGGAGCGGAAGTCATCCGGCGGGCCCACCAGAACATCAGCGGCGCCTGGACCGGTCTGACCCCGCAGCAGCGGGCGCGACTATACCTGTGGGCACGGGATGCGCTGCCGAAGCGGCGGCCGGCACCGCCCGGGCGCGTGGTGCAACTCGATCCCCTCGAGGAGTTCCCCTCTCAGATCCTCCAGCCGCTCCTCGCTCAGGCGTCCCAGGAAGCCGCAGAGGTCCTGGAGCAGCTCTCCGAGCAGACCGGGGACGTATGGCTGCGTGCTTCGGCGGCGGAAACACGTGAGGCTGTCAGAGCTGCGGCCTGGCATCCCCCGACCCTCGACCAGGTACTGACAGTGCTAACCGATCCGTCTCGCCGGATCGTCACGTCTCGCGAGCAGCTCGCCGCACTTCTCGCCGAAACACTCAATGAGATCGGCGACGACCTACGTAAGGACCGCGGCCTGCGCGCCCAGCTGTGGCACCGGCAGCGCACAGACAACAAGTGGACAAGCTATGTGCCCGCAGAAGAGCGCGAAGTGTCGACGTGGCTCTCCCGGGAACTGCGGCGCCGCCTGACGGCGCGGGCTGCCGTCCTACGCGAAGTCGAAGTCAACCCCCGCCTCGGCGCGACCCAGGGCGACATCCCCGACTTGCTCGTTGTCGCGCACACCACCGACGGCGCGGAACTGTCCGTACCAGCCGAGGTGAAATGCAGCTGGCACGACGAGGTCGTCACCGCTGTCCGCGATCAGCTTGGTGAACGCTACCTGCAAGGGACCCACGGGACCGCCGGGGTGTACATCGCCGTCTTCTTCAGCGGCAGCGCGTGGGACACCACCGACAGCCGCCGCGCCAAAGCGGCCCGCCGCACCCAAGATCAGCTCCGCATCGATCTCGACAACCAGGCCGCCACCCTGGCCGAGCGGGGAATCACCGCCCACGTCTGCCTCCTCGACGCCTCCTTGGAAGTGGACTCGTGACGACGGTCTCTTGGCCTGTCATCGTCAGCATCCTCCCGTAAACGCCGACGGCTGGGAAGCGTCGCCGGACTCGGACAGTCGGCCGGCGGGCGGCCCTGAGCCCGACATCTACGGTCGACATCAACAGGGTGGGACTGCGGCGTATCTGCCCAGACTGGCACAGGCAGGTAGTGTGCGAGTAGGCCCGGCCGGCTGAACCAATGGAACCGGTGGGGCGACCGTTGATGCGCCTGGGGGTCAAATGGTCGCATCTCGAGGCGTTGCCGGTATCGGAACGGGCCAGAACGGGACCACACGCCAAGCACGGAGCCGAGCATTAGCCGGCCTACGTGAGGCGGTGGTGGCTGGCCTAGCTCAGTCCAGGTGCGTGAGCGGCGCCGGCGCTGAATCAGGAGGATTGCACCCGTCTCCAGCGTTTGCCGCATTGACCGCATAGCCGTGTGCTGCGGTGACGTCGCCGTTCACGTGGTCAACTGCGTCGTTTGCTCGGATGACGCTTTGTCGAGCGAGCGCCTCGGCTGTGGAGATTGCCTGCCGGACAGCGTCAGGGGTTAGCGCTGAGCCCTGACCGTTGTATCCAGGTTCGATCCGGAGAAGTGCTTGCAACGTGTCGTTGAGCTTGGACTCTGCACTGTGGATGGAGCCCAGATCGGTCTCGATCGTAGACAAGGAGATCTTCAGCCCGTTCGCGTCGACGCCGACTCCTACGGCATCGACATTGACTCCGGCGGCATCGACGCAAACGCTCGCGGCGTCTGCGGTAGTGACCTCGCTGAGGACGCTTTGTTGGTCCCTTCGAGTGGCGGCTAGGTCGTTGTCAGCTGTCGCGACGTCACCGGAAAGGGCATCCGTGTCGCTCCGAAGTGAGCGCTCTACGCTGAGAAGGCTGTCGTACGCCTTCGTCAAGGCTTGCTCCGTCGACCCTTGGTCCGCGGAGTGCTGTGCCTCATCGTTGCGCTGCTGAACGCCGGCCTTGAGGGCAGCGAGGGCGGTGTTGTACTCGTCATCAGAAGCATGGCGGTAGACGATCGCTCGTATGGCTCCGTCCTTTTGGAGAACATTGAGCGTGAGCGAGTCCCTCGAATACACGCCGTTGTCGGTGTGAAGATCGATGTCGAGGCTGACATTGGATCCACGGGTCTGACCGAAGAACGAGCTGCTGGTCGTGGCAACCGAAGCCTTGGGCGGGGTCCCTGTGGCAACTGCGCGGATCGCAGTGCCCTGGAGGCTCGAACCGCTGGTCGTCCACTGGAGATACTCGATGACGCCGTCGCCGGTATAGAGATACCCCGTCACGCCAGGAATATCGGCAGGCCGCTCGGCTGCCGAGGATGCCGTGGAGCTAGGTGAAGCCTGGGTGCTGCCATGGCTGGAGGTGCTGTGCTGAGCGCTTCCGCATCCGGCGATGACCAACGCGGCCAGCGCAGTAGTTGCTGCGAGGAGTTGGGTCGAGCGTGCCATGGCGAGCAGCGTATTGGTGCGACCAACTAGCTACCGGCACTTCGGGTGTCGGTCGGATAACGGTTGCCGACCTGGCTACCCCCATGCGTCAAGCGTCGGAGGACTGAGGGTAGCCAGAAGGCAGGCCGGCCAATCCGTCTGACAACAACGGCTGAGAGCGGCTGCCGCGGGCACGGGAACAACCCTGCGAATGAAGGTGGCGAAGGACTAGCGGTTTGGCAGCGCTAACTCCCTGGTAGGGCTTGCCCACGACGGTGCGCCTAGGGGGACAGATGACCAATCCGCGAGGTGCTGCTTGGTCTCGCGGCGGGACCAACGCGGGACCAAACGCCATACGCGCAGTAGAGCAACAGCAGCTCGACTGCACAGCTACGTGTGCGCAGCGAGCCATCTGAACTGCGGAAACGCCATGTCTTGCGATCTGGGGGTCAAGGGGTCGCAGGTTCAAATCCTGTCGTCCCGACGTTGAAGTCGCAGGTCAAAGGGCCTGGAAGCCTAGAGCTTCCAGGCCCTTTCCTGTTGCCCGGGGATGGTCCGGGACGCGATGATCACCGCTGGTACGTCTACGCAGGTCAACGCCGGCCTACGGTCGTCCACGCAGGTGACCCGGACGCTGTGGGCTGAAGCCCAGGTATGTGGGTGCTCTGCCATCAACAGGGCTCGGAAGTAGCCGTCCGATCAACCCGCGCACGCCGGCTGACGCAACGTCGCTCCAGCTCGAAGCAGCCGTTGGCTGCGCACCGGCGGTACCGTCCCGCAGACGGGCCGATGTAGGCGTGGTGTTGGCGATCCTGATAGTCAGCAAGGTCGGGGAGACGGAGCACCACGTTGCCCGGGCGGCCGGTCCGGTCCGGTACGGCCATGTCAACCGGGTGTTCCGACAACTCTCCACGGCAGACGGCGCGATTCCCGAGGTTGAGGAGAGAGCGGGAGGTGAGCGACGGCAGGAGGTCCGGAACCGAGAGAGTCAGAGAGCGGGTCCGCCATCGGCCGGGCGCCGGGGAACCGCGTGCGGCCACCGGCGCCGGGGTGCGAAGAGGGGTCGTGCTCATCCTCGGTGGGATGAGCACGACCCCTCGTGCGGAGGCTCAGGTTCTCCGCGGTGACCGGTCTGCTGGTCTACTGCCGGACGAAGGGCTCGCTACCCTCCGGGGCATAGGCCAGGTCCAGCTCTGGCTGACCTTGATCCGTGGAGTACAGGAAGAACAGGTCGCACGTCGGGCCACCGGCGGCGGCCGTCAACGTGACCTCCGTAGCCGGCCCGACGGAGTCCAGGTGCCAGGGGCGCCAGGTACCGGTGAACTTCGTGTCCGCTGACCACGACCCCTTGTGACACACGCTGGGAGGCAGGCCCACCTCTCCGAGCGCACCGTCCTTGAGGAACTGGATCGTGCCCAGGTTCGGCGACTTCCAGGACCCGACGACATGCCGCGCCCTGTCCTCGTCCGTCTGCACGGTGCAGGACACCGCCAGCGGTAGGACGGCCACCAGCGAGCCGACCAGGGAACGGACGCCCATCCGGCGTGACCCCAGGGGGCCGCTCATCCGACATCTCCCTTCTGGAGCGGGTTACTCGAAGTCATTGGGTCGGGCATAGTTCCCACCGGTCATGTAGTTCCTTGCCTCCCTGGTGATCGCGTCCCTGAGCTGGGATTCCGAGGCCCCGGGGTTGGCTGCGGCGATCTTCTCGCCCATCTGGCGGCCGTACTCGTTGTTCACGAGGTCCGAGAGGTGGTCAGCATAGTTGTGGCCTTCCCGGTCGCCGTACGCCTCGTGGGCGTCCGCGACCATCTCGGCGGTCTGGGCCCCGTACTTGGCCGTGATCATGGCCTGCCAGGTGAAGTGCCGGAAGGCGTTCTGCCCCTCGTTCTCCTTCCCAGGGTAAGCGGCCTTCGCTACGTTCGCGGACCAGCCGGTGATCTGCTTCACGTCGTAGCAGTCGGCCACGCCGATGTACGCGCAGACCATCAGCTCCGACTTCTTGGCCTTGCCGGTCGCGATCTCGTCGTACGGCTCCGCCCCGGGGATCTGCGTCTGGCCGGGCACCGTCTCGTACTTGAAGTTGGTGTTCTGGCGGTACTCCCTCTCCAGCTGCTCACCGTAGGCCCGGCGTGCCTTCCTCATCTCGTCCGCGACGTTGGTCGGCAGGCTGCCGGTCCACCCGGCCGGCTTGACTCCCACGCTCACCAGGTACGCGGCCAGTGCGGCCTTCCGGTACGGTTCATCGGCCTTGTTCTGCGCGACGATCGCCTGGTACCTCGGGCCTTCGCCGAGGACCTTCGTTCCGCCCTGGCAGCGGTACATCCCGCTGGCGCACTCCTCCAGGGCCAGCCCCGACGGGTCGCTGTACCTGAGCGGGTTGTTGTCGCCGTAGGTGTAAGCGGCCAGGGACTGGGGGTCGGTCGCGGCGAAGAGCGGGTCGGCGGAGATGAAGCGGCCGGTGGTGCGGTCGTAGTCGCGGGCTCCGAGGTGGGTGAGGCCGGTGGCCTCGTTGACGCCGCCGAGGAAGCCGCGGGTGCCGGACCAGGTGGTCGGGGCGGTGCCACGGGTGTCGCCGAACGGGGTGGTGCGGCGCTGGTTGAGGGCGCCGGTGGTGGCGTCGATGTTGAGTTCGGCGGTGCCGTGGTGGTCGTTGACCTGGAAGGTGACCTTGTTGTCGTCGGTGCGGACGGCGGTGGCCGTGGCGCCGAGCGGGTAGTAGCGGGTGGCGGTGGCCTTGGCCGCGCCCTTGACGAGGTTGAGCTCGGTGGTGCCGAGGTAGAGCGTCCAGTTCTCGGCGGCCGGGCTGGCGGTGTCGAGGGTGTGGCCGATCAGTCGGTTGCCCGAGGTGTCGTAGAGGTAGTCGGTGGTCTTGGTGGTGGTGGTCGCACCGTTCTTGACGGTGTCGGCGACCTGGGCGAGCCGGCCTTCGGTGTTCCAGGTCAGGATCTGGTCGCTGGTCTGGGTGCCGCTGGGCTTGAGGTGCCGTTCGGTGGTGTTGCCGGAGTTGTCGTAGGCGTAGGCCTGGGTGACGGGCGTTCCGGTGCCGCCGGTGACGGTGCTGGTGCCGGTCAGGGTGTGGGGCCGGGCGGCCATGGGGGCCGGGTAGGTGTAGGTGGTGGTGGTGTTGTTGGCGGTGTTGCCCGCCGGGTCGTGACGGGTCTCGGTGGCCCGGGTGCCGTTGGTGTTGTAGGTCCAGCCGGTCCAGTACGGTGCCGGGCCGCCGAGGGTGGCGCCGGTCGGCGAGGCCGGGCAGGAGCTGCCGGTCGGGGTGAACGCTTCGGTGAGGCGGGTGAGGTAGTCGTAGGTGAAGCACTGCCGGTCGGTGCCGGAGCGCGAGGTGTCGGTGACCGAGGTGACGTTGCCGGCCTGGTCGTAGGTGTAGGCGGCGGCGCGGGCTGCGCCGGTGATGCCGTACTGGTCGGTGCGGCTGGAGGCCAGTCGCTGGGTGCCCCACTCGTAGCCGAGGGTGACGTAAGTGTCCTTGCTGGCGGTGCCGTTGCTCAGCGTGGACTGCATTGGCTTGCCGGTGAGGCTGTAGCTCTGGGCGGTCAGGTACTTGCTCAGGCCCTCGGCCGCGGTCATCCGGTGGAGGCCGTCGTAGGTGAACGCGACCGACTCGGAGGCGAGGTTGCCGGCCGCCGGGTAGGCGACCGACTTCACCAGCCCGTCGAGGCGGTAGGTCGTGCCGCTGATGTAGGAGCCGGCCAGGTTCTCCTGACCGGGGACGGACGGGACGGTGACGGTGGTTCGGGTCGGTCGGGACAGCGTGTCGAACAGCGAGTAGGTGGTCTTGTACTCATAGGTGGTCGCGCCGACGGTGCTGAAACGTGAGGCCGTGGACAGTTGGCCCTTGTTGCCGGACGGGTCCCAGGTCTGCAAGGTGAGCAGCGGTCCGGTGACCGGGCCGTCGTGGGTCTCGATGAGGCGGCCGAGGTTGTCGTAGACGCTGGAGACGGTCTTGCCGCGGCCGTCCGTGGTGCTGGTGACCTCGCCGCGGGCGTTGTACGCCTTCGTGGCGGTGCCGCTGTCGGGGTCGACGGCCTTGGTCTGGCGGCCGAGCTGGTCGTAGAGCCAGGTCCACACGGTGCCGGACGGGTCGGTCAGCTTGTTCATGTGACCGGCCGGGTCGTAGCCGTAGGTGGTGGCGTCGTACGCGCCGGTCGGGGTGGCCGACTTGTACTGGCGCAGCTCGGTGGTGCGGCCCGCGGCGTCCGTGATGGTGGTCGTCGGGATGTCGCCCTGCGGCGGGGTGACGGTGACGCGGTCGCCGCCGTACTCGGTGAGCGTGGTGGACAGCGGCGTGCCGACGCCGTTGCCGGCGAGGGTGGTGGCCTTCACCACGCGGCCGAGGCCGTCGTAGGTGTTGGCGGTCTGGGTCTCGACGCCGGTGGCGTCCTCGACCTTGAACAGCGTGGGGGAGGGCGCTCCCGTGGCGTAGTAGGGGGCGTAGGCGAGGGCGGCCTGGCCGCGCTCGTCGTAGAAGGTGTCGGTCAGGATCCGGCCGCCGTTGTCACCCGGGGCCTGGGTCTGCCGGATGCGGCCGAGGCCGTCGTACAGGGTGTAGGTGGTGGCCTGCGAGCCGTCGGCGTTGAGGGTCTTGCTGGTGACGGCGGTGATCGCCCCGTCCGCGATCGCGTACGCGAACTCGTGGTTCGGGGTCTGCCCGCTCGACTTGAGGCGGTCGGGCCGCCAGACCTTCAGGGAGCGGCCCAGGGCGTCGTACATGAGATCGCTGCGACGGCCGGTCGCGTCGATGGTGCTGGTGCTCAGACCTCGCATCAGGTCGTAGTCGACCGTGGTGGTCTGGGCGGTGGCGCTGTTGCCGACCGTGGCCGGCGGCGTGGTGAGCGTGGACCTGGTCGCACGTCCGGTGGTCGGGGTGTAGGCGTTGGTGGTGGTACGGGCGTCGGTGGACGCGGTGGTGACCGGGCTGGTCGCACCGGTGGTGTCGAACACGGTGGTCGAGACCAGCGCGGTGTCGGTCAGCTTGCGGCCGTACAGGTCGAACGTCGCGGAGCTGTCCAGGTAGGTCGCGCTGGTGCCGGTCTGCGACTTGAGCGTCTCGGTGAGCGTGACGTCGCCCTTGGTGGGGGCGGCGCCGTACGCCTGGCCGTCGTAGCGGAGCCGGGTGTCGGCGAGGACGGCGGAGGTGCCGTCGGCCTGCGTCTCACGGCTGACGTTGGTCGCGCAGTCGGCGGCCACGGCCTCGGTCCGGGTGACTCCGTTGAGGATCCAGGACGAGGTGTTGTCCGCGTACGTGGTGCGGGTGCACTTGTCGTCGGTGGCCACGGCGACGTCGCCGAGTTCCTCGACCTGGGTGGTCCGGCCGTAGGCGTCGAACGTGTTGTTGGTGCGGGTCTCGCGCCAGGCTGCACCTGCGCCCTTGTCGAGCGAGGTGAAGGAGCGGGTCACCGCGGTGCCGGTGAGGTTGGCGGTGGTGGTCCCCCAGTCGTTGGTGCGGGTGGCGCTCTGCTTCTTCCACGGCGTGTTGACCGTCTTGGAGAGGATCACACCGCCGGGCTTGTCGTACTGCTCGGTGCGGTACTCGTAGCCGGCCCACGCCTGGTCGTCGGTGAGGACGGTGCCGTGGCCGTCGTCGACGGTGACGCTGCGCTTCTTGGTCTTGTCGGCGGGGTCGTTGCGGTCGCCGTCCATGCCGCGCAGGAACCAGTGCTCGGCCTGGGTGGACATGGCGGCCACGCCGCCGGTCTCGACCCGGGCGCGGGCGTAGCCGCGCCACTGGGACCAGGTCTTGAGCTTGTCCTTGGTCAGGCCGTTCTCGTCGTCGAAGTGCCAGGCGGCGTCGCCGAGGTAGGTGTAGTGGGTGACCATGTCCGGCGCGTGGCCGGTGCGGTCGGTGGCGATCACGGCTTCCACGACGTACTTGTTGAACCACTCGGTGGTCACCGGTGCCTCGTCGGACGCCTGGTACTGCTGGGGGAAGCAGCGGGTGGTGTTGGTCTGCGGGGTGGGCAGGTTCGCCCAGTCGCACACCGCTGCCGAGTAGTTGACGTCGAGCTGGCCGCCGAGCTCGTCGGTGATGGTGCCCAGGCGCTGCTTGATGAACGGCGCCCGGCCGTCACCGACCTTGTCGAGCCGGTTGACCATCTGCTTGTAGGCGAAGGTGGTCGGCGGCAGTGCGATCGCCGGCGTCGCGGAGGAGCCGGTGTGCTTGATCGAGTCCAGCAGCAGCTGGTAGTCGAAGTCGGCGGTGCCCCACTTGTGCTTCAGGTCCCAGGTGTCGACGGCGGCGTAGCTGCCGTCGGCCTGCAGGGTCTTGGCGACGACCTGGGTGAGGCGGGTGCGGGTGAAGAAGGTCGGGGAGTACTGCCCGGTGCAGTCGGTGCCGTCCTTGCAGTTCCGGTCCCACGGAGTGTCGTACCAGTACTGCCGGTTGGCGTCGATGTTCGCCGGGTCGCAGGTGCCCGAGGTGGTCTCCAGGCAGCGCTCGCCGGTGCCGAAGTCCACCCGGCCCATCGGCTTCACGGTCGCCGAGTAGATGTCGGACTGCTGCTGGCCGTACTCGATGTGCTCCAGGCGGCCGCCGCGGACGTACGGGGTGCGGTCGGTGGCCTTGAGGTTGCGGCCGTAGTTGTTGGTCTCCTGGGTGTACCAGTAGGTGACGTCGTTGCCGTGGGCGTCGATCACCAGGTCGAGGTTCCAGCGCCAGCCCTGCTGGCACCAGGACGAGGCGAAGTCGGCGCCGTTGCACGGCTCGCCCGCGTTGTTGCCGTAGACCGGCACGGTGTACACGGACTTCGTCTCGGGCTTGCCGCTGGCCCAGTTGGACAGGCGGTTGTAGCCGAAGTAGTAGCGGGTGCCGTCCGGGGTGACCGCCCGGAAGTACTCGCCGTCGTTGTCGCCGTTGGCGCGGTTGACGTCGCGGCCGCGGGTGACCTTGGTGTTGTCGTCGCCCTTGATCCGCCACTCGTTGGCGCTCACCGGGATCAGTTCACCGGAGTGTCCGGCGAAGCTGATGGTGGCGTTGTCGGTGGCCCAGCACTGGTCGCCGGGAGTGACGCCGTTGGTCTTCGGGGCGCCGTCGTCGGCGCACGGCTTGTAGCTGCGCTCGACGAAGCCGGGGGACAGCTCGAAGCCGTCACCGGCCCAGGACGCCTGGTTGTTGCTGCTGGCGGTCCGGCCGTCGACCGAGCCGGAGTTGTACGACAGGCCGACCTTCGGGGTCAGACCGCCCGGCATGGCGGTCAGCGGCATGTCGTACGACCAGGTGAACGCACCGCTGTTCAGCGAGGTCGACCACGAGGACGCCGAGGACAGCGGGGTCGCCTTGTAGTCACCGCTGGGACCGGCCGTGTCGGCGGTCGCGGCGAGGACGGTCACCGGCCCGGAGAGGGCCTGGAGGCGCATCGAGCCGGCCGGCGCCGCCGGTGCGGCGGTGTCGGCGGTGACGGTCTGCTTCTCGAGGTCGTTGCCGCCGGGCAGCGGGGTCTGGGCGCGGCACTCCGGCTTCTCCGGGGTGGTCAGCACGCAGGCCGGGAGCTGGACCAGGTGCAGGCGGGCGCCGAAGCCGGAGCCGGCGGCCTGCGCGAAGCCGCTGTAGTCCACGCTGACCCTGGTCGGCGCGTCGGTGCCGCCGACGGTCAGCAGCACACCGGTGATGCCGGCCTTCCGCGCGAGGTCCTGGCCGAGGACTGCGACCTTGGCTTCCTGCCGCGAGGACGCGGGTGCCGCGGACAGGGTCTTGGCGTTGCCCGCGGGGGCGCTCTCCAGCGCGACGGGCAGCTTGCCCGCCCGGGCCGGGCCCTTGCCCGCGGGCGCGGGGACGACGCTCGCGCTGCCCGCGCCGGGCCAGCTGGTGTGCTTGGCGACGGGGGCGCTGACGGTGGTGTCGCCCTTGCGGGCCTTCACCTTGCCGTTCGAGCCCTTCACCGGCTTCTCGGGCGAGGTGGCGGTGGGCTTGGTGTACTGGTCGGCGGCGACGGCACTGCCGGCGAGCGGCAGGGCGGGCAGCAGCGAGCAGAGCAGGGTGGCGGCGACGACGGCCGGGGCTCTGCCTCGGGACCGCCGGTCGGCGGCCCGTTCGGTACTCATCTGTCGGGATTCCTTGTCGATCATGGATTTTCGCGGCGCGTCCGGATCGGACCGCCGCCGTCTCCGGCTGGTCGGTGCCGGAAACGGCACGGCGGGTGGGGGGGGCGGGTGGGCGCCCCGCCCCCCCGCACCCCGGACATACCGG
>NZ_JBFBJY010000090.1:0-32044 GCF_040702125.1 Kitasatospora sp. NPDC085895
GTCGGCGGTGGCGGCCGCGCTGGTGGTCGGCTACGTGACGCTGTTCGTGCTGGCGATGGTGCACACCGGTTACGACACCGGGGGGGCGCTGCTGGCCGACCGGGGCCGGTCCACAACGGCGTGCGACGACAGAGGAGTGCACCACATGGCCGTCCGTACCAGGGTCGAGCTCCCGTCGGATGCTCCCGCCACCCGGCGGGTGCACATGGCGGCGTTTCCGGGCCCCGACGAGGCCGACCTCGTCGACGCGCTGCGCCGCGACCCGGCCTGGCTGCCCGACCTCTCGGTGGTCGCCGTCGAGGACGAACTCGTCCTGGCCCACGCCCTGCTGACACGCCTTCAGGTCGGCGACGGCTGGGCCGTCGCGCTCGCCCCGGTCGCCGTCGCCCCCGAGTGGCAGCGCAAGGGCATCGGCGCACAGGTCGTGCGTGCCGCGCTGACCGCCGCCGAGGAGGCCGGCGAGCGCCTGGTCGTCGTCCTCGGCGACCCCGGCTACTACTCCCGCTTCGGATTCATCCCGGCCTCCCGCCACGAGGTCACCGGGCCCTACGACGTCCAGGACGACTGCTTCCTCGTCCTGCCGCTGCCCGGTTACGACGGCTCGCCGCGGGGCCTGTGCCGCTACCCCGCCCCGTTCGACGCCGTCTGATCCACCGCGCCCGCGGGCGGCCGCACCCGGCCGCCGGCCGCCACCGTCTCCCGGCAGCTGAGCACGAAGGCCTCCGCGGCCGCCGTCGGCGGCCGGCCCGCCGGCCAGTAGAGACCGGCCCGGCTCGGCCCGAGCCCCCGCACCGGCCGGAACACCACGTCGGGGCGGCCCGCCAGGGCGCCGAGCGAGGCCGGGGCGAAACCGATGCCCTGCCCGCAGGCCACCGCCGCCAGCCACTCGTCCGGGCTGTGCACCACCGCGCCGACCCGCACCGGCCGTCCGCCGCGGGCGTCCGCGCCGATCCAGTGATCCCGCCAGAAGCCCGCCACCGCCGGCACCGGGACGACGGCCTCGTCCAGCAGGTCCGCCATCGCCAGCTCGCCGCGGTCGGCCAGCCGGTGCCCGGCCGGCAGCACCACCCAGCGCTCGTCCAGGCCGAGCGGCGCACAGCCGTACCGGCCGTCCGCGGTCGCCCCGCCCTCCCCGCCCTCCTCGGGCGGGGCGTGCCACAGCGCCAGGTCGATCTCGCCGGCGTCCAGGGCCGCCCCGGAGTCGAAGCCGTTGAACTGCCGCAGCCGCACCTGCCAGCCGGGCATCCGCCGGGCGAAGGCCTCCACCGTGGCCAGCCCCACCAGGTGGATGGTGCCGCTCTCGAATCCCACCCGGAGCACCGCCGGGCGGCCGGCCGCCGCGCGGGCGGCGGTCAGCGCGTCCGCCCAGCCGGCCAGCAGAGCGGGCACCCGCGCGGCCAGTTCGTGCGCCGCCGGCGTTGGTGCCATTCCGGCGCGCGACCGCTCGAACAGCCGGACCTCCAGCTGCCCCTCCAGCAGCCGGATCCGCTTGGTCAGGGTCGGCTGGGCCACGCCGAGCCGGGACGCCGCGGCGGTGAGCTGTCCCTCGTCGAACACCGCCGCGAACGCCCGCAGCAACCGGGTGTCGATGTCCATGCCCACAGGGTATGGATCACGGAATTGGACCGGGAGGGCGGGGCTGGTGCAGAGTCGGCCGCTCACGGGGGGAGCGGTACCGGCAGTGCAGGGGGCTGCCGGTGCCGTCCGCCGTGCCGCTCCCGGCACGGAGCGGTGATCCGCCGTAGCGTGGGTGCCCACCGCGCGGACGGAGGGCACACCTGTGGGGAAGACCGATCGGCTCGCGAAGAAGCCGTACGAGCGCGAGCTGCTGCGTCTCCAGCACGAGCTGGTCCGCCTGCAGGAATGGGTCCGCAGCGAGGGCGTGCGGCTGGTCGTCGTCTTCGAGGGCCGGGACGCCGCCGGCAAGGGCGGCGCGATCAAGCGCGTCACCGAGTACCTCAATCCGCGCATCGCCAGGATCGCCGCCCTGCCCGCCCCGACCGAGCGCCAGCGGGGCCAGTGGTACTTCCAGCGCTACGTCGAACAGCTGCCGGCCGCCGGCGAGATCGTCCTGTTCGACCGCAGCTGGTACAACCGGGCCGGCGTCGAACACGTCATGGGCTTCTGCACCGAGGAGGAGTACCGGCTCTTCCTGCGCCAGACCCCGCTCTTCGAGCAGATGCTGGTCGAGGCGGGCATCCTGCTGCGCAAGTACTGGTTCTCGGTGAGCGACACCGAGCAGGAGAAGCGGTTCCGGGGCCGCCTCTCGGACCCGATGCGCCGCTGGAAGCTCTCCCCGATGGACATCGAGTCCATCACCCGCTGGGAGGAGTACTCCCGGGCCAAGGACGTGATGTTCGCGCACACCGACATCCCGGAGTCGCCCTGGTACGTGGTGGAGAGCGACGACAAGCGGCGGTCCCGGGTCAACATGATCGCCCACCTGCTCTCCACCGTCCCGTACCTGGCGATCGAGCCGCCCGAGGTGGTGCTGCCGCCGCGCCCGGCCGCCACCGGGTACCGCCGCCCGCCGCGCGACCTGCAGACCTTCGTCCCGGACCACGCGGCGAAGCTGGCGGACTGACCGGGCCGGCTCAGCTCGCCGAGCCGGCCGCCGCACCCGTCGCCAGGTCCGGGCCCCAGCGGTCCAGTGCGGCCTGCAGGTCGAGCGGGCCCGGCCGGGCGTCCGACTCGGCGGCCGGCCAGTCCTCGCGCGGGACCCGCCACATCACCTCGAACTCGTTGCCGTCCGGGTCCTTGGCGTAGAAGGACTTGGACACCAGGTGGTCGGTCGAGCCGACCAGCGCCTTCCGCCCGGCGAGTCTCGCCCCGATCTCCGCCAGCTCGCCGAGCGTGCCGACCTCCCAGGCCAGGTGGTAGAGGCCGACCCGGCCCTGCTCCGGTCCGGGCGCGTCCGCGCCGATCGCGAACAGCCCGAGGTCGTGGTCGTTCAGCGTGTCCGGCGCCGACAGGAACGCCGCCCGGCCGGGGATCAGGTGGCCGACCGAGAACCCGAAGACCTCGGTGTAGAAGGCGACCGAACGGTCGACCTCGCGGATCCACAGCACGGCGTGGTTCAGACGGCGGACGGGCATGGCGCACTCCTTCGGCGACGGGGGGAGCCCCCAGCGTACGCCCTCAGGTTCAAATTCGAACTACCTGGCCGGGCCGTCGGTCCGCTCGCATACCCTTGCGCCCGTGGACGAACCGGACCTCTTCACCGCAGCCGCCGAGGAACGCCAGGCCAAGGAACCCGGCCGGGCCCCGCTCGCCGTACGGATGCGCCCGCGCACCCTCGACGAGGTCGCCGGCCAGCGCCGGCTGCTCAAGGACGGCTCCCCGCTGCGCCGCCTGGTCGCCGGCTCCCGCGGCCCCGCCGCCACCAGCTCGGTCATCCTCTGGGGCCCGCCCGGCACCGGCAAGACCACCCTCGCCCACGTGATCAGCCAGGCCGTCGAGGGCCGCTTCGTCGAACTCTCCGCCATCACCGCCGGCGTCAAGGAGGTCCGCGCGGTCATCGACGGCGCCCGCCGTGCCGTTGGCATGACCGGCCGCGAGACCGTCCTCTTCCTCGACGAGATCCACCGCTTCTCCAAGGCCCAGCAGGACTCCCTGCTGCCCGCCGTCGAGAACCGCTGGGTCACCCTGATCGCCGCCACCACCGAGAACCCCTACTTCTCGGTGATCTCCCCGCTGCTCTCCCGCTCGCTGCTGCTCACCCTGGAAGCGCTCACCGACGACGACGTGCGCACCCTGCTGCGCCGCGCGGTCGCCGACGAACGCGGGCTGCAGGGCGCCGTCGAACTCTCCGCGGAGGCCGAGGACCACCTCGTCCGGCTCGCCGGCGGCGACGCCCGCCGGGCGCTCACCACCCTGGAGGCCGCCGCCGGCGCCGCGCTGGAGCAGGGCGCGGCGGAGATCACCCTGGCCGCCACCGAGACCGCCGTCGACCAGGCCGCCGTCCGCTACGACAAGGACGGCGACCAGCACTACGACGTGGCCAGCGCCCTCATCAAGTCGATCCGCGGCAGCGACGTGGACGCCACCCTGCACTACCTGGCCCGGATGATCGAGGCGGGGGAGGACCCGCGGTTCATCGCCCGGCGGCTGATGATCTCCGCCAGCGAGGACGTCGGCCTGGCCGACCCGACCGCGCTCGCCACCGCCGTCGCCGCGGCCCAGGCGGTCGCCATGATCGGCTTCCCGGAGGCCAGGATCATCCTCGCCGAGGCCGCCATCGCCCTGGCGCTGGCCCCCAAGTCCAACGCCGCCTACCTGGCCATCGACGCCGCCCTCGCCGACGTCCGGCAGGGCCTGGCCGGGCCCGTCCCGCCGCACCTGCGGGACGCCCACTACGGCGGCGCCGGCAAGCTCGGCCACGGCAAGGGCTACCAGTACCCGCACGACCTGCCCGAGGGCATCGCCCCCCAGCAGTACGCGCCGGACGCGGTGCACGGCCGGGAGTACTACCGGCCCACCCGGCACGGCGGCGAGGCCCGCTACGCCGAGACCGTCGAATGGACCAGGTCCCGGCTCAAGGGCGAGTGACCCGGGCGAGCGAACCGGCCCGGGTCGGGCGGTCCGGACGGCGGTCCTGGGTGTGATCGGGGACGCCGACCGGACGGTATACTCGGGCGGAGTGCCATGTCCCGGGCACGGCGGCGGGTGAGAACCGGCCGACCGTCCGCACCAGCGGGGCACCGGCCACGAGGCCCCTCCTCCAGGAGGACCTCCAGGAGCGTCGCGCACCGGTTCCGGTGTCGCGGGCAGCCCACCACCCCCGCGGTCGGTGGGCCACTCGTGTGCAAGCACGCACGTGCCCGGCTCGGAGAGCGGCTGACCACCCCGGTGGTTTTTCTCCGGGTCGCGAGAAGCGGCCTCCGTCAACACCTGGTGAAGCCGTATTCGCACACCGAAAGAGGTATTGGTTCCATGGCGAACCAGAAGCGCCCCAAGGTCAAGATCGCTCGTGCCCTGGGCGTCCCGCTGACCCCGAAGTCCGTCAAGTACTTCGAGGCCCGCCCGTACCCGCCCGGCCAGCACGGCCGCGGCCGCAAGCAGAACTCTGACTACAAGGTCCGTCTGACCGAGAAGCAGCGTCTGCGCGCGCAGTACGACCTGAGCGAGAAGCAGATGGCGCGCGCCTTCGAGTCGGCCAAGAAGGTCGAGGGCAAGACCGGTGAGGCGCTCGTCGCCCTGCTGGAGACCCGCCTCGACGCCCTGGTCCTGCGTTCGGGCATCGCCCGCACCATCTACCAGGCCCGCCAGATGGTCGTGCACGGCCACATCGAGGTCAACGGCAGCAAGGTCAACAAGCCGTCGTTCCAGATGAAGCCGGGCTACGTCGTCACGGTCAAGGACAAGTCCAAGGAGAAGGTCCCCTTCCAGGTGGCTCGCGAGGGCGGCAACGCCGGCGAGGGCCAGACCCCGAAGTACCTCGAGGTCAACCTGAAGGCCCTGGCCTTCCGCCTGGACCGCGCGCCGCAGCGCCGCGAGGTCCCGGTCGTCTGCGACGAGCAGCTGGTCGTCGAGTACTACTCGCGCTGACCCGCGAGCGGTACCACTGCAGCACCGAGCCCCCGCAGCCGCACGGCTGCGGGGGCTCACCCCTGTCCGGACCACGGGCACTGCGAAGAAGGGGCCCCGCGCCCCTGACCCGCCCCGGGACTAGTGGGCCGGCACGGGGGAGGGTTCGGCCGGGCGCGGGTCCGGGGGGCGGCCGTCCGTGTCGAACGGCGGCTCCGGCAGCCCGCCGTTGCCCAGCGCCCGCCGCACCGCCGCATCCAGGTCCAGCGCCGCACCCCGCGCGAACGCCTCCTCGAACTCCTCCCCGGTCAGCCCCGACCTGGCCCGCTCCTCGCCCTCCCGGTGCGGTCCGTTGAAGCTCCGGGACCCGAAGAACGGCGTCCCCACGCCCTGCCACATCCGGTGCGCCGCGCCCTGCAGCACCCGAGCCTCGACCAGGTCCGCCTCCGGCCCCTCGGTCTCCAGCACCGCCAGCAGCTCGACCCCCAGCACGATCCCCAGCAGGTCCCGGAACCGGTGGTTGAGCCGCACGCACTCGCGCGCGTACGCCCGGGCCCGCCGCAGCTCGCCGGTCGTCCAGCTGGCGTGCGCGTAGGCGTACAGCCCGTAGGCGTAGGCCCACTGCTCGCCGTGCTCCTCGCAGATCTCCCGGACCCGCTCGATCCACGCCGTGCCCGTCTCGGCGTCGCCCTGGAACAGCCGCGCCAGCCCCAGCTCGAACATCGCCATCAGGACGTTGCTGTTCAGCTCGCCCAGCGCGTTGTAGTGCCAGAGGGCCTCCTCGAACAGCTCGGCCGCCCGCACCGGGTCGTCCCCGATCAGCGCCGCGCAGCCCTGCCGGTGCACCGCGTACGCCAGCGCCCGGTCGTCCCCGGTCTCCAGCGCCTGCCGCCGGCACTCCTCCAGCGCCGGCGCGGCCCGCACCAGGTCGCCCTGCAGCGTCGCCATGTACCCCGTCACCCAGAGCGCCTTCGCCCGTGCCCCGGTCGGCTCCGGTGCCAGCGCCAGCGCCCGGTCCAGCCAGTGCCGGCCCTCGCCCAGGTGGCCCGAGCCGACCCAGTAGAACCAGAGCGTCCCGGCCAGCACCAGCGCCTGCTGCTCCTCGCCCGGTTCGGCCAGGCAGAACTCCAGCGCGGCCCGCAGGTTGGGGTGCGCCAGCCGGGTCCGCTCGGCCGTCTCGGCCTGCCGCGGACCGAACCACTCCACCTCGCCCCAGGTCGCGACCCCCAGGTACCAGTCCCGGTGCCGGCGCAGCAGCCGCTGCTCCTCGCCGGTCGCGGCCAGCCACTGCGCGCCGTACTCGCGCAGCGTGTCGAGCATCCGGAAGCGCACCGCGTCGCCGCCGTCCAGCCGCAGCAGGACGGACTTGTCCACCAGGTCGCCGAGCAGGTCCGGCATGGCGTCCGGGTCGATGCCGTCGCCCGCGCAGACGTACTCGGCCGCCTCCAGGTCGAAGCCGCCGGCGAACACCGAGAGCCGTGCCCAGAGCAAACGTTCCTGCGCGGTGCACAGTTCGTGGCTCCAGCCGATCGTGGTGCGCAGCGTCTGGTGCCGCGGCGGAGCGGTGCGGGCGCCGCCGGTCAGCAGCCGGAACCGGTCGTCCAGCCGGATCGCGATCTGCTCCACGGAGAGCGAGCGCAGCCGGCCCGCCGCCAGCTCCACGGCCAGCGGGATGCCGTCCAGCCGGCGGCAGAGCAGCGCCACCTCGTCGGCGTTCTCCGCGGTCAGCGCGAACCCGGGCACCACCGCCGCCGCCCGTTCCGCGAACAGCCGCACCGCGTCCGGCCGCCGGCCGTCCCGCGCCTCCACCGGCAGCGGCGCCAGCGGCAGCAGGTGCTCGCCGTCCACCCGCAGCGACTGCCGGCTGGTGGCCAGCACCCGCAGGCCGGGCGCGCCGCGCAGCAGCACGGCCGCCAGCTCGGCGCAGGCCTCGACCAGGTGCTCGCAGCCGTCCAGCACCAGCAGCATCCGGCGGTCGGCGAGCTGCTCCACCAGCACGTCGAGCGGCGGGCGCGCGGTGGAGTCGGTGAGCTCCAGCGCCTCCATCACCGCGTGGCCGAGCAGCAGCGGGTCCTGCACCGGCCCGATCTCGGCGAGCCGGACCCCGTCCCGCAGGTCCTGACCGGCCGGGGCCGCCGCCCGCAGGGCCAGCCGGGTCTTGCCGACCCCGCCCGGGCCGGTCACCGTGACCAGCCGTGACGTGTCCAGCAGGCGTGCCAGGGCCGCGAGTTCGGAACGGCGGCCGACGAAGCCGGTGAGGTCGGCGGGCAGTCGGCCGCGTGCCGTCCGCCGCCGCCCGTCCGCCGCGGGTTCGCTCGACACCGGATCCCCCATGTCGTCGGTGGGATGGATGCAAGGGGCGGCCGGCCGGACGCCCGTTCCGATCAACGAGGTGACCGCCGGGTGGGTCACGCCCGCCACCGCGGTCGCCGCCGTGCCCGCGACGCGGCCCCGCCGCCCTTATCCGGTCGGGAAACCGCCCGTGGTCACGATAGGGTTCCCTTCGGAGGAAGCTGCAAGGCGAGGGAGCGCACAAGGTGTCCGTGGGAGAACTGGCCGGCCTGTTGGTGGCCGTGTTCTGGGCGGTCCTCGTGACGTTGCTCGCCGTGGTCCTCGTCCGGCTCTCCAAGGTGCTCAAGGAGGCCACGGTGCTGGTCTCCGCCGTCACCGAGCAGGCCGTGCCGCTGCTGGTCGACGCGGGCACCGCCGTCCGCAGCGCCAACGAGCAGCTGGAGCGGGTCGACGAGATCACCGCCAACGTGCAGGACGCCGCCGCCAACGCCAACGCCCTCTCCTCCACCGTCGCCGCCACCATCGGCGGCCCGCTGGTCAAGGTCGCCGCCTTCAGCTACGGCGTCCGCAAGGCCGTCGCCCGCCAGCAGGGCGCGGCGGCCCTCCCCGAGCAGGCCGCCGACCGCGACGCGCTCGCCCGGCTGGTCCGGGCCGAGGTCCGCGCGGCCACCGCGCCGCGCAGCGGCGGGCTGATCGCCCGCGTCCGGCGAGCGGTGAGGGGCTGACACGGTGGTTCGACGCATCTTCTGGATGGCGGTCGGCGCCGGCGCCGCCGTCTGGGCCATGGGCAAGGCCAACGAGGCCGTGCACCGGCTCACCCCGGACAGCATCTCCGGCACCGCCGCCCGCGGCGCCCTCCGCCTCGGCGACGCCGCCAAGCGCTTCGCCCAGGACGTCCAGGCCGGGATGGCCGAGCGCGAGCTGGAGCTCCGCGCCGACCTCGGCCTCGACGGCACCGCCGTGGTCGAGCCGCCGCGCCGCCGTGCCCTGCGCCCCGAGCCCGGGCACCGAGCTATCTCGGCGGCCCCGGGCTCCCCGGCGGCCGCCCTTCCCCCGAAGCGCAGCACCACCCCCCGCAGCATTGCCGAACCCCGCCAGCGCCGAGCGCTGCCGGGCAGCAACCCAACCGGAAGGACCACTGATGGAGTCGGCTGAGATCCGCCGCCGCTGGCTGCGCTTCTTCGAGGAGCGCGGCCACACCGTCGTACCGTCGGCGTCGCTCGTCGCCGACGACCCCACCCTGCTGCTGGTCAACGCCGGCATGGTGCCCTTCAAGCCGTACTTCCTCGGCGAGGTCAAGCCGCAGTTCTCCCGCGCCACCTCCGTCCAGAAGTGCGTGCGCACGCTGGACATCGAGGAGGTCGGCAAGACCACCCGGCACGGCTCGTTCTTCCAGATGTGCGGCAACTTCTCCTTCGGCGACTACTTCAAGGAAGGGGCCATCAAGTTCGCGTGGGAGCTGCTCACCACTCCCGTCGCGGACGGCGGCTACGGCCTGGAGAAGGAGAAGCTCTGGATCACCGTCTACAAGGACGACGACGAGGCCGAGCAGATCTGGCGGGACGTCATCGGCGTTCCGGCCGAGCGCATCCAGCGCCTCGGCATGAAGGACAACTTCTGGTCGATGGGCGTCCCCGGCCCGTGCGGCCCGTGCTCGGAGATCAACTACGACCGCGGCCCCGCGTACGGCGAGGAGGGCGGCCCGGCCGTCAACGGCGAGCGCTACCTGGAGATCTGGAACCTGGTCTTCATGCAGTACGAGCGCGGCCACGGCGACGGCAAGGACGGCTTCGAGATCCTCGGCGACCTGCCGAGCAAGAACATCGACACCGGCCTCGGCCTGGAGCGCCTCGCCGCCATCCTGCAGGACGTCGACAACCTCTTCGAGATCGACACCAGCCGGATGATCCTCGACCGCGCCGCCGAGCTCACCGGCCACGCCTACGGCCGCGACCACAAGTCGGACGTCTCGCTGCGCGTGGTCACCGACCACTTCCGCACCGCCATCATGCTGATCGGCGACGGCGTCACCCCCGGCAACGAGGGCCGCGGCTACGTGCTGCGCCGCATCCTGCGCCGTGCGATCCGCAACATGCGCCTGCTGGGCGCCACCGAGCCGGTGGCCAAGGAGCTCACGGACATCACCATCAAGGCGATGGCCCCGCAGTACCCGGAGCTGGAGGCCGACCGCAAGCGCATCGAGACGGTCGCGACCGCCGAGGAGGCCTCGTTCCTCCAGACCCTGCGCACCGGCACCAACCTGCTGGACGCCGCGGTCACCGAGACCAAGCAGTCCGGCGGCGCGGTGCTCTCCGGCGAGCAGGCGTTCAAGCTGCACGACACCTACGGCTTCCCGATCGACCTCACCCTGGAGATGGCCGAGGAGCAGGGCCTCCAGGTGGACGAGGCCGGCTTCCGCCGCCTGATGCAGGCGCAGAAGGACGCGGCCAAGGCCGACGCCAAGGCCAAGAAGATGGGCCACGCCGACGTCGCCGCGTACCGTGAGGTCGCCGACAAGTCCGGCGCCTCCGTCTTCACCGGCTACACCGCCACCGAGGGCGAGGCCACCGTGGTCGGCCTGCTGGTGAACGGCGTTCCGGCGCCGGCCGCCACCGAGGGCGACGAGGTCGAGATCATCCTCGACCGCACCCCGTTCTACGCCGAGGGCGGCGGCCAGCTCGCCGACCACGGCCGGATCCGCCTGGACTCCGGTGCGGTCGTCGAGATCCGCGACGTCCAGCAGCCGGTGCCCGGCGTGACGGTGCACTCCGGCGGCGTGCTGTTCGGCGAGGTCGTGCTCGGCGCCTCCGCGTACGCCACGATCGACGTGGACCGCCGCCGCGCGGTCTCCCGCGCCCACTCGGCCACCCACCTCACCCACCAGGCGCTGCGCGACGCGCTCGGCCCGACGGCCGCCCAGGCCGGCTCCGAGAACGCGCCGGGCCGCTTCCGCTTCGACTTCGGTTCGCCGGCGGCCGTCCCCGGCTCGGTGCTGACCGACGTCGAGCAGAAGATCAACGAGGTGCTCGTCCGCGAACTCGACGTCACCGCCGAGGTCATGACGATGGACGAGGCCCGCAAGGCCGGCGCCATCGCGATGTTCGGCGAGAAGTACGGCGACTCGGTGCGCGTGGTGACCATCGGTGACTTCTCCAAGGAGCTGTGCGGTGGCACGCACGTCGGCAACACCGCCCAGCTGGGTCTGGTGAAGCTGCTCGGCGAGTCCTCGATCGGCTCCGGCGTGCGCCGGGTCGAGGCGCTGGTCGGCGTCGACGCGTACAAGTTCCTGGCGCGTGAGCACACCGTGGTCTCGCAGCTCACCGAGCTGGTCAAGGGCCGCCCGGAGGAGCTGCCGGAGAAGATCTCGGGCATGCTCGCCAAGCTGAAGGACGCCGAGAAGGAGATCGAGCGCTTCCGTGCGGAGAAGGTCCTCGCGGCCGCCGCCGGTCTCGCCGACTCCGCCGAGGACGTCCGCGGCGTGGCCCTGGTCTCCGCCCGGGTCGCCGACGGCGTGGGCGCGGACGAGCTGCGCAAGCTGGTGCTGGACGTCCGGGCACGCCTGGGCTCGCGTCCGGCCGTGGTCGCCGCGTTCACGGTGGCGAACGACCGCCCGCTGACCGTGATCGCCACCAACGAGGACGCCCGCGCCCGCGGTGTGAAGGCCGGCGAGCTGGTCCGCACCGCGGCCAAGACGCTCGGCGGCGGCGGTGGCGGCAAGGACGACGTCGCCCAGGGCGGCGGCTCCAACCCGGCCGCGGTGGACGAGGCGATCGCCGCCGTCCGCACCCTGGTCGCGGAGCGCGCCTCCTGATGACCGAGGAGCAGCCCGAGAAGGTCTTCCGGCGGGGCCGGCGGATCGCCGTCGACGTGGGTGACGCCCGGATCGGGGTCGCGTCCTGCGACCCCGACGGGCTGATCGCCACGCCGGTGGAGACCGTGCCCGCCGGGGGCCGCTCCCAGGCGCGGCTCAAGGAGATCGTCGAGGAGTACGACGCGATCGAGGTCGTGGTCGGCCTGCCCCGCTCGCTGAGCGGCAAGGAGGGGCCGGCCGCGGCCAAGGTCCGGGCGTACGCCGGGCGGCTGGCGGCGCTGCTGGCGCCGGTCGGTGTCCGGCTGGTGGACGAGCGGATGACCACCGTCACCGCCGCCCAGGGCCTGCGGGCCTCCGGCCGGTCCTCGAAGAAGGGCCGCTCGGTGATCGACCAGGCGGCGGCCGTGGTGATCCTGCAAGCGGCGCTGGAGGCCGAACGGGTGAGCGGCCGGGCGCCGGGCGAGAGCGTCGAGCCGACCGGCTGAGCAGTTCGTACTAACGTCCCACAAGGGGTCCGTGCGGAGGTGTCCGCACGGGCCCCTTCGTCGTTGTCGCCGTTGTTGGAGCAGCCCGGTACCGCCGGCTGCCGACGGAGGGGCCGTCGTGACCGACCCGTTCACCGCACCCGGTCTGGGACCGGGCGTCACCCCCGGGCACCTGGGCGCCCCCGCCGAGGAGCCCGACGGGCGCCCGCCCGGGCAGCCGTACGCGGTCGAGCCGCCGGACCCGCGGAAGGTGCGCTCGGGGGCGGCCTGCTGTCTGAGCGTGCTGGCGCTGTTCGGGGTGGCCTGCGTGCTCGCGGTCGCGGTCTACCTGGTGTGGCCGCAGGCCGAGCCGCCGGCCGCGGACTTCGCGGGCGGCGGCAGCGGGACGGTGGAGGTCTCCGTGGCGCAGGGCGCCAGCCTCACCACGATCGGCCGGTCCCTGGTGAAGAGCGGGGTGGTGGCCAGCACCAAGGCGTTCACCGACGCGGCCGCCCGGCACCCGGCCGGCAACACGATCCAGCCCGGCACCTACACCCTGAAGCTGAAGATGTCGGTCGCCTCGGCGCTCGGCGTGCTGCTCGACCCGGCGAACGCCAACGCCCTCACCATCCCTGAGGGGCGCCGCGCCGAGCAGGTGTACTCCGCGATCGACGAGCGGCTGCACCTCGCCCCCGGCACCACCAAGGGCATCGCCCAGCAGCACGCGGGCGAACTCGGCCTGCCGGAGGCGGCCAAGGACAACCCCGAGGGCTACCTCTTCCCGTCGACGTACGCCGTGACCGGTGACACCACCGCGCTCGGACTGCTGCAGCAGATGGTCTCGGAGAACGGCAAGGCGCTGGAGTCCGGCGGTGTGGAGGACGCCGCCTCCGCATTCGCACAGACCCCGTACGGGATCCTCACCGTGGCCAGCCTGGTCGAGGGCGAGGCCGACAACGCCGAGGACATGGCCAAGGTCGCCCGGGTGATCTACAACCGGCTGGCCAAGAACATGCCGCTGCAACTGGACTCGTCGATCAACTACGCCCTCGGCCGATCCACCCTGACCACC
The DNA here is from genome assembly GCF_040702125.1 of Kitasatospora sp. NPDC085895. Taxonomy (NCBI): domain Bacteria; kingdom Bacillati; phylum Actinomycetota; class Actinomycetes; order Kitasatosporales; family Streptomycetaceae; genus Kitasatospora; species Kitasatospora sp. NPDC085895. Next base: position 13,166 of record NZ_JBFBJY010000090.1, read on the forward strand.
ACGGACACCGACACCAAGCTGGACTCCCCCTTCAACACCTACCTGCACACGGGCCTGCCGCCGACCCCGATCTCCAACCCCGGCCGGGAGGCCCTGCGTGCCGCGGCGGACCCGGCCGAGGGCGACTGGCTGTACTTCGTCACCGTGCGTCCCGGCGACACCAGGTTCACCGACAGTTTCGAACAGCAGCAGAAGAACGTCGCCGAGTTCAACGCATATCAGGCGCAACGGAGTTCCCCACCCCCGGACGACGGTCACTGACGGTGCGCGTGCGGCGAATCGCCAATGCTGCGGTACGGTAACGTCTCCCTCCGGATGATGCCGTAGCACGCCGGTTCGACTCGGCGGTACGCATAAGGGGTTCGATGACTGACCTGGGCGGGGGCTACCGCCCCCAGGGAGAGCAGCCGTGGCACCCGGGCGATCCCGGCTACGGCATCCCGCAGCAGCCGCAGTCCGCCGACCAGACCGGCTCGTGGCAGGTGCAACCCGACGCGTTCGGGCAGCAGTACGGGCAGCAGGGCTACCCGCAGCAGCAACAGCAGGGCTGGCAGCAGCAGCCCTCGTACGGGCAGCAGGGCTACCCGCAGCAGTCGCCGCAGCAGGGCCAGATGCCGCAGCAGCAGTACCAGCAGCAGGTCCCGCAGCAGCAGGGCGGCTACGGACAGCAGCAGTACCAGCAGCAGGCCGCCCAGCAGACCGGCTCCTGGCAGATCCCGCCGGGGCTCCAGCAGCAGGGGCAGGTGCCGCAGCAGCAGGGCTACCCTCAGCAGGGCCCCCCGCAGCAGCAGATGCGCGGCGGGATGCAGCAGGGTCAGATGCCGCCCGGCCGGATGCAGCCCGGCCAGGGGCAGGGCCAGATGCCGCCGCAGGCGCGGGGCCCGCAGGGCTTCCCGCAGCAGGCCGGCCAGCAGCCGGGCCGCCCGCCGCAGCAGGGCTCGCCGGTGCCGCCGCCGCGCGGGGGCGGGGGGCGTCCGGCCGGTCCCGGTCCGGACGGCATCGACTGGGAGGCCGAGGCCGCGGCGCTCGACGGCCCCGCCGAGGCCGAGCCCGAGGAGTGGGAGGATGACCTCGACGAGTACGCCGAGGAGGACGACGCCGAGGGCGGCTCGTTCTTCGGCGCCGACGAGGACACCTCCCGCGACGCCGAGCGCAAGCGCAAGGAGAAGGGCAAGAAGGCCGGCCGCCGCAACCGCGGCGCCTGCCTGGTGGTGGCGCTGGTGCTGCTCGGCGGCATGGGCGGCGCCGGCTGGTGGGGCTACGGCTTCTACCAGGAGCACTTCGGTCCGCCGCCGGACTACGCGGGCGCGGGCGCCGGTTCGGTGAACATCGAGATCCCGTCGGGTTCCAGCGGCACCGCCATCGGCTCGCTGCTCTTCAAGTCCGGCGTGGTGAAGAGCGTCGACGCCTTCGTCGCGGCCTTCAACAAGGACCCGAAGTCCGGCAGCATCCAGCCCGGCTTCTACACGATGGCCCACCAGATGTCCGGTGCTGCGGCGGTCAAGCTGCTGGTGGATTCCGCCGGCGGCAACGCGCTGATCCTCCCGGAGGGCCTGAAGGCCGTCGACGTCTACCCGAGGATCGACGACAAGCTGCAGCTGCCCAAGGGCACCACGGCGAACGTGGCGAAGGAGCAGCTGAACAACCTCGGTCTGCCGGACTACGCGAAGGGCAACATCGAGGGCTTCCTCTTCCCGGACAAGTACCCGATCGCCAAGGGCATGAAGCCCCAGGATCTGCTCAAGCAGATGGTCGGCAACGCGGTGAAGCGCTACCAGGAGCTCAACCTCGACCAGTCGGCCCAGAAGCTCGGTTTCAAGAGCGGCTACGAGCTCCTCGTGGACGCGAGCATCCTGCAGGTCGAGGGCAACAAGAGCGAGGACTTCGGCAAGATGGCGCGGGCGATCAGCAACCGCCTGACCACCAACGTCACCCAGCACAGGCTCGGCCTGGACACCACGCTGCAGTACCAGCTCGGCCGCAAGGAGCTGACCAACAAGGAGATCCACGACGGTTCGCTGAAGTACAACACCTACGTGAACCCGGGCCTGCCGCCGACGCCGATCTCCAACCCCGGCATGGATGCCATCCGGGCCGTGCTCGACCCGACACCGGGCGACTGGGTCTTCTGGCTCGCGATCTCCCCGCAGGAGACCAAGTTCGCCGCCACCGGCGCGGAGCACGCGAAGAACACCGAGGACTGGTGCATCTCCCGGGGCAAGACGTTCAACAAGGCGACGGTCACCTGCAACTGAGCCGTGGGCGCGGCCGGTCGGTGCGACCGGCCGCGCCGCCGTGTCAGTACTGCCGGCAGCCGCCGCCGGAGTGCCCGAGGAAGAGCATCGCGTTGCGGGTCTGCGGGCCGTAGACGCCGTCCGGGTAGACGCCCGCGGTGCTCTGCACCCGGCGCAGCGCGGCCTTGGTGGCCGGGCCGAAGACGCCGTCGGCGGCGAGGTCCTCGCCGTAGCAGTAGTGCATGGCGCTCTGCAGCACGTCGACGGCCTCGCCCTGGTTGCCCACCCCCAGGACGCAGTCCACCGAGCCGCCGGCGGTGCCGGGGACGAAGACCCCCATGTCGGCCACGGCGCGGGTGCAGGACGGCAGCGAGGCGGCGCCGGCCGGGGCGGTGCCCAGCCAGAGTCCGGACAGGGCCAGCGCGGCGGCGGCGGCGGTGCGTACGATGCGGGACATCCGGTGCTCCTACGGTGGGTCGAACAAATGTCCAGGCATCGTGCGCCTACGATCCGCCGGGCTTCCGCCGTTCCGGCGGAGGTGGCCGGAACACCGGGGAAACCTGTCCTGATCCACCGCCCCCGAGGGGAATCACGTGACGACACAGCTGCGGGCCGCCGTACTCGGCTCGCCGATCGCCCATTCGCTGTCGCCGGTGCTGCACCGCGCCGGGTACGCGGCGCTCGGGATGGCGGAGCGCCGGTACGACCGGTTCGAGGTGGACGAGGCGGGGCTGCCGGAGTTCATCGAAAGGATCGATCCCGCCGAGTGGGCCGGTCTGTCGCTCACCATGCCGCTCAAGCGGGCGGTCATCCCGCTGCTGGACGAGGTCTCGCCGGCGGCGCTGGCCGTCGACGCGGTGAACACCGTGGTCTTCGGGCCGGACGGTCGGCGCAGCGGCGACAACACCGACGTGCCGGGCCTGGTCAACGCGCTGCGCGAGCGCGGCGTCGAGCGGGTCGACTCGGCCGCCGTGCTGGGTGCCGGCGCCACCGCCTCCTCGGCGCTGGCCGCGCTGGCCGAGGTGTGCACCGGCGAGGTCGCCGTCCACGTCCGCAGCGCCGAGCGCGCGGAGCAGATGCGGCAGCTCGGCGACCGCCTCGGCCTGCGCGTTCGCACTGCCGCCTGGGAGGACGGCGCCGGGGCGCTGGCGCACCCGCTGACCATCTCCACCACCCCGGCCGGCGCCACCGACCCCTTCGCCGGGGCGCTGCCGGCCGAGCCCGGGGTGCTCTTCGACGTGCTGTACCACCCGTGGCCGACCCGGCTCGCGGCGGCCTGCGCGGAGCGCGGCGGCACCGTGCTCGGCGGGCTGGACCTGCTGGTGCACCAGGCGGTGCTGCAGTTCGAGGCGTTCACCGGGGTGAAGCCGGGCCCGCTCGCGGCGATGCGCGCGGCCGGCGAGGCGGCGCTCGCGGCGGGCTGAGGACGTTACCCGGGCCCGGGCGCGGCAAACCTGCGGGTGTCCATCCGGGTGTCCGCCACGCGGACCACGCGCCTGCCCCGCCCCGCGGCATGAAAGGATCGGAGCAGTGTGCGGGCCCGGTGGCCTCCTGCCCGAGGCCGGGCCCGCCGGACGAAAGCCCCGGTCGGCCCGTGCCGCGCGGGCCGGGCCGCTGACGAAGGAGCTCCGTTGGGTAGGTTGCGCTGGCTGACGGCGGGGGAGTCGCACGGCCCCGCACTGGTCGCGACGCTGGAGGGCCTGCCGGCCGGTGTGCCGGTCACCACCGCGATGGTGGCCGACGCCCTGGCCCGCCGCCGGCTCGGCTACGGCCGCGGGGCCCGGATGAAGTTCGAGCAGGACGAGGTGACCTTCCTCGGCGGCGTCCGGCACGGCCTGACGATGGGCAGCCCGGTCGCCGTCATGGTGGGCAACACCGAGTGGCCGAAGTGGGAGCAGGTCATGTCGGCCGACCCGGTCGACCCGGAGATCCTGGCCGGCCTCGCCCGCAACGAGCCGCTGACCCGCCCGCGCCCCGGCCACGCCGACCTCGCCGGCATGCAGAAGTACTCCATCGAGGAGGCCCGCCCGATCCTGGAGCGCGCCTCCGCCCGCGAGACCGCGGCCCGGGTCGCGATCGGCACCGTCGCCCGCTCGTACCTCAAGGAGACCTGCGGCATCGAGCTGGTCTCGCACGTCGTCGAGCTCGGCGCCGCCCGGGCCCCGCTCGGCGTCTACCCGCTGCCCGCCGACGAGCCCCGCCTCGACGAGGACCCGGTGCGCTGCCTGGACGCCGACGCCTCCGAGCGGATGGTCGCCGAGATCGACCAGGCCCACAAGGACGGCGACACCCTCGGCGGCGTCGTCGAGGTGCTCGCCTACGGCGTGCCCGTCGGCCTCGGCTCGCACGTGCACTGGGACCGCCGCCTGGACGCCCGCCTGGCCGCCGCGCTGATGGGCATCCAGGCCATCAAGGGCGTCGAGGTCGGCGACGGCTTCGAGCTGGCCCGGGTGCCCGGCTCCAAGGCGCACGACGAGATCGTCCCGACCGCCGCCGGCGTGCGCCGCACCTCCGGCCGCTCCGGCGGCACCGAGGGCGGCCTGACCACCGGCGAGCTGCTGCGGGTGCGCGCCGCGATGAAGCCGATCGCCACCGTACCGCGCGCCCTGCAGACCCTGGACGTGCGCACCGGCGAGGTCGCCAAGGCCCACCACCAGCGCTCCGACGTCTGCGCGGTGCCCGCCGCCGGCATCGTCGCCGAGGCGATGGTCGCGCTGGTGCTGGCCGACGCGGTGGCCGAGAAGTTCGGCGGCGACAACGTCGCCGAGACCCGCCGCAACGTGCAGTCCTACCTCGACCACCTGATCGTCCGATGAGCGGGGACGCACCGGTCGTCGTGCTGGTCGGCCCGCCCGGGGCCGGCAAGTCCACGGTCGGCCGGCTGCTCGCCGAACGGCTCGGCGTCGGCTTCCGGGACACCGACGCCGACATCGAGGAGACGGCCGGCAAGCCGATCCCGGAGATCTTCATCGACGAGGGCGAGCCGCACTTCCGCGACCTGGAGGTGCGGGCCGTCCGCGCCGCCGCCGAGACCCACCCCGGGGTGCTCGCGCTCGGCGGCGGCGCGGTGATGGCCGACGCCACCCGCGCCCTGCTGGCCGGCCTGCCGGTGGTGTACTTGGAGGTCGCGCTCGGCGACGCGGTCAAGCGGGTCGGCCTGGACGCGCCGCGCCCGCTGCTCGCGGTCAACCCGCGGGCCCGCTGGCGCGAGCTGATGGACGCCCGCCGCCCCCTCTACCTGGAGGTGGCCAAGGCCGTCGTCGACACCGAGGGGCTCACCCCGGAGCAGGTCGCGGACGCCGTAATGGAAGCACTGGAGCTGAAGCAGGCATGACCGACACCGTCACCATCCACGTCGGCGGCAGCGCCGGCCACGACCCCTACGACGTGCTGGTCGGCCACCAGCTGCTCGGCGAGCTCGCCCCGCTGATCGGCGGCAAGGCCAAGCGGGTCGCGGTGATCCACCCGGAGGCGCTCGCCGCCACCGGCGAGGCGGTCCGCGAGGACCTCGCCGCCGAGGGCTACGAGGCGATCGCCCTCCAGGTGCCCAACGCGGAGGACGCCAAGAGCGCGGAGGTCGCCGCGTACTGCTGGTCGGTGCTCGGCCAGACCGGCTTCACCCGCAGCGACGTGATCGTCGGCCTCGGCGGCGGCGCCACCACCGACCTGGCCGGCTTCGTCGCCGCCAGCTGGCTGCGCGGCGTGCGCTGGATCTCCATGCCGACCACCCTGCTCGGCATGGTCGACGCCGCCGTCGGCGGCAAGACCGGCATCAACATCGCCGAGGGCAAGAACATGGTCGGCGCCTTCCACCCGCCGGCCGGCGTGCTCGCCGACCTCGCCACCCTGGAGACGCTCTCCAAGCACGACTACGTCTCCGGCCTGGCCGAGGTGATCAAGGCCGGCTTCATCGCCGACCCGGTCATCCTCGACCTCGTCGAGGCCGACCCGGAGGCCGCCACCAGCCCGTCCGGGCCGCACACCCCGGAGCTGATCCGGCGGGCCATCCAGGTCAAGGCCGACGTGGTCTCCGGCGACCTCAAGGAGGCCGGCCGCCGCGAGATCCTCAACTACGGCCACACCCTCGGCCACGCCATCGAGCGCAACGAGCGCTACAAGTGGCGGCACGGCGCGGCCATCTCCATCGGCATGGTCTTCGCCGCCGAACTCGGCCGCCTCGCCGGCCGGCTCGACGACGAGACCGCGGACCGTCACCGCCGGGTGCTCGGCTCGGTCGGCCTGCCCCTCACCTACCGGGCGGACGCCTGGCCGCGGCTGCTCGACGCGATGAAGATCGACAAGAAGTCCCGCGGCGACCTGCTGCGCTTCGTCGTCCTGGACGGCCTGGCCAAGACCTCCATCCTGGAGGGGCCCGACCCGTCCCTGCTGGTCGCCGCCTACGCGGAGGTGTCCGGATGACCACCAGGGTCCTCGTCCTCAACGGCCCCAACCTCGGCCGGCTCGGCAGCCGCGAGCCCGACGTGTACGGCGCGACCTCCTACACCGGGCTGGTCGACCGCTGCACCGCACTCGGCGCCGAACTCGGCCTCGACGTCGAGGTCCGCGAGACCAACTCCGAGCTGCAGATGGTCGAGTGGCTGCACCAGGCCGCCGACGCCAAGACCCCGGTCGTGATCAACCCGGGCGCCTTCACGCACTACTCGTACGCGATGCGCGACGCCGCCGCCCAGCGCACCGCGCCGCTCATCGAGGTGCACATCTCCAACCCGTACGCGCGGGAGACCTTCCGGCACAACTCGGTGATCGCCTCGATCGCCTCCGGCACCATCGCCGGCTTCGGCCTCGGCTCCTACGAACTGGCGCTGCGCGCCATCGCGGAGGAGCTCACCACCCGCTGACGTGCGATCACGCGGCCCGGTGGCGGACTGTGCCCGCCACCGGGCCGACGTGTAGTGTCCCGGTCGGGAGGTGACGATGTCGCAGTACACCGGGGGAGGACCGATGCCTCCGCGACCCGTCGCGCCGCCGTACCCGGCCCGGCCGGGCGCCGCACCGGGGGTGGGCCGGCCGCCGTACCCGCAGCAGCCCGCCGCGCAGCCGCAGCCCGGCGCAGCGGTGCCTCCCGCGGCGCCCGCGGCGCCGCCCACGGCCGCCATGAGCGTGCCGCCCGGCGCCACCGGCCACTTCGTCCTGCCGACCGGTGCGCCCGTCCAACTGCCCGCGCACCCGCCGCAGCAGCAGCTGCCCACGGGCCCGATAGCCGTGTTGCTGATCGGCCCGGCCGGCGCCGGCAAGACCACCGTCGCCCGGCACTGGGCCGAACGGCAGCCGATGCCCACCGCGCACATCAGCCTGGACGACGTCCGCGAGTGGGTGCAGTCCGGCTTCGCCAACCCGCAGTCCGGCTGGAACAACGCCTCCGAGGCCCAGTACCGGCTGGCCCGCCGGACCTGCGGCTTCGCCTGCCGCAACTACCTCGCCAACGGCATCTCCTGCATCATCGACGACGCCGTCTTCCCGGACCGCCCGGCGATCGGCCTCGGCGGCTGGAAGCGCCACATCGGCCCCGGCATGATCCCCGTCGTCCTGCTGCCCGGCCTCGACTCGGTGCTCGCCCGCAACGCCCGCCGCAGCGGCAACCGCCGGCTCAGCGACGAGGAGGTCGCCCGCATCCACGGCCGGATGGCCGGCTGGCGCACCTCGGGCCTGCCGATCATCGACAACTCCCAGCTCGACGTCGCCTCCACCGCCGCCGCCCTCGACCGCGCCATCATGTCCCGCCTCACCGGCCGACCGTGACCGGCAGCGGTGCCCGGACGGTGCCCGACGCCGACGGCGTGGTCCGCTCCCGGCTGCGGCCGGGTGGTTGGGGGTGCGGGGAACAGCGCACGGCGGACGTGGGCCACCGTGAACGACCCTCGTGAGCTGGCCCCTGTCCCGGGCGGGTGCCCGGGGTGTCACTGGCGCCTGGGATGATGGAGGGACCGCGACGGACCAGACGAGGAGCTGACGCCCGTGCCCGAGGGCCACATCATCCACCGCCTCGCCCACGAGAACCACCGGGTGTTCGCCGACCGGCCGGTACGGGTCAGCAGCCCGCAGGGGCGGTTCGCCGAGGGCGCCGCGCGACTGGACGGCCGCCCGCTGGACGAGGCCGAGGCCCACGGCAAGCACCTCTTCCTCGGCTTCGGCGACGACTGGCTGCACGTCCACCTCGGGCTGTACGGCGGCTTCACCTTCGGCAGCGGCGGTGCCCCGGCGCCGGTCGGCGAGGTGCGGCTGCGGATGGCGAACGACGAGGGCTGGGCCGACCTGCGCGGCCCCAACACCTGCGAACTCCTCGACCCTGCGGCGAAGGAGGCCGTGCACGCCCGGCTCGGGCCGGACCCGCTGCGCCCCGACGCCGATCCGGACGCCGCCTGGCGGCGGATGGCCCGCAGCTCCACCACCGTCGCCGCGCTCCTGATGGACCAGAAGGTGCTGGCCGGCGTCGGCAACGTGTACCGCGCCGAGGTGCTCTTCCGCCTCGGCATCAGCCCGCACCGCGAGGGCCGCAGGATCACCCGCGAGGAGTGGGACGCGATCTGGGCCGACCTGGTCGCCCTGATGCACGCGGGCGTCGGCGCGGGCCGGATCGACACCGTCCGCCCGGAGCACACGCCGGAGGCGATGGGCCGGCCGCCGCGGGTCGACGACCACGGCGGCGAGGTGTACGTCTACCGCCGCACCGACATGCCCTGCCTGGTCTGCGGGACACCGGTGCGCACCGAGTCGCTGGCGGCCCGCAACCTCTTCTGGTGCCCCGGCTGCCAGCGGCGCTGAGCGCGGCCCTGCCCGGCCGCCGGCCGGGCAGGGCGACGGTCCGTCAGCCGCGCGGCAGCACCATGGACTGCACCTGGGGCAGCTTGCGCCAGTCGCTGGAGACGATGCTGGCGTGGGCGGCCGCGAGCTGGGTCACCCGGGCCCGGGCCTGGTCGGCCGTGGGGTCGGTGGAGCTGATGGCGGGCGCCACGTTGTGGGCGTCGGTCATGACCAGCAGGTAGTGGCGGGCGTCGTACCAGCCGGTGTCGATGCCGCCGACGTACGCCGAGGCGTCGCCGTCGAAGACCACGAACCAGGGCCGGATGCTGGTCTCGCCGTAGGCGTTGCGCGGGTCGCCGGAGACGGCGCCGTGCACCACCGGGAAGACCTGGGCCTGGCCGGCCCTGCCGGCCGCCGCGAGGTCGCGCAGGTAGCGGCTGTACTCGACGTCGGTGTGCAGGGTGTCGAAGGGGTTGCCCTCCTCGACGGTGCCGGGGATGACGTCCACCAGGACCCGGCCGGCGAGGGCGTCGCGGGTGGGCCAGTTGCCGGCCTTCGCGGCCTCGTCGAGGTTCGGGTAGCTGCCGCCGCCGGGCTTGGCGAGCAGGTCGGCGGGGCGGAAGACGGCGCTGCCGAGGTGGGCGGCTATCAGGGCGTCCAGCTGGGCCGGGCCCATGCCGCGGTTGGCGGCGAACCCGCCCTTGAGCTCCAGCTTGACGACGAGCGGGCCGCTGGACGGGTGGGCGGCGAGCCAGATCCGCAGGTCGTCGAGGCAGTACTCGAGGTCCTTGTTGGTGCCGCCGCTGTACAGCGTCGCCGGGCCGGTGGCGGCGGTGCAGTTGTTGGCGTTGCCGAGCGGGTTGGAGTGGCTGACCTTCCACTCCTTGGTGACGGTGTCCGTCCACGCGTCGAGCTCGATCATGCCGGTGCCGGTGTCCAGGCTCTGCGCGAGGAAGGGGAAGGCGGCCGGGTCGTAGGTGTTGTGGATCCCGACGGCGGTGGCCGAACCGAACGGCAGGCCGCCGCCGGTGGCGGCGCCGGACTGGTGCGCGGGGAGCAGGGTGGCGGCCGCGGCCAGCAGCCCCACGGCGAACGTACGGCGAAGCTTCACGGGTGTCTCCTCGTCAGGAGCCTGGGGACGGCGGGCCGGACGGACCGCCTCCGGAAGCATGGGCCACCGGAACGGCTTCGAGGTGACATGACAAGAAAACTTGGCTGAAGCTGACCCCCCGTCCCACTGACAAACCGTCAGGAAGCCCTCATTCCGTGCAGGGGTCCGTGCCGTGCAGGGGTTCCTGCCGTGCGGGCGGTCGTTCCGGGCGGGCGCTCAGTCGGCACGCCCCAGCACCCCGTGTTCCAGCACCTCGGCCACCGCGGTGTCGGTCAGCCGGTAGCGCACCACCCGGCCGTCCCGCTCGCCCTCGACCACGCCCGCGGCGCGCAGCAGCCGCAGCGCCTGGGAGACCGCCGGATCGCGCATCCCGGTGGCCAGCGCCAGGTCGGTGACGGCCAGCGGCCCGGTGGTGTGCAGGGCGAGCAGCAGCGCCAGCCGCCCCGGGTCGGCGAGCAGGCCGAACAGCTCCGCCCAGGCCCGGACCCGCCCGGTGTCGCCGATCCCGGCGATCGCCTCGCAGACCCGGTGCCCGTCGATGGTGCGGTGGCCTGCGCGATCGGCGGGGAGGAGGTGCATGGCGGCATTCTCGCAGGCCGACCGGCCGTGATCTACGACACCTGCGCGGTTGTGCAGGCTTGCAGCTGTCGGTCCGTCACCCCTACGGTGGAGCAGCCGTGGTGTTCGGGAAGACCGGTGCAGGACCTCGGGGTCCGAGTCCGGAGCGGCCCTCGCCACTGTGAACGGGGAGTCAATCCGTACCCCTCGCGGGTCACTGGGCGCAGGCGCGCCCGGGAAGGCCGGGTACGGGCACCGTCAGAACCTCCCCGTGAGCCAGGAGACCGGCCACGGCACCTCACGACGTCATTCCACGAGGTGTTGGAGCGTGAACCGCAGATGACCCTGCCCGCAACCGGTACGGCCGCGCCGCCGACCGCCCCCGGCCTGCCCGCCTTCCGCTGGCGACGGGAGGACACCCTCCGCACGGCCGGTCTGCTGGCGGTCATCCTGGCGATGCACGTGGCCGCCTTCGGCACGCTCTTCCTGCTGGTCGTGCCGGAGCGCTACGAGGTCGGCACCCAGGTGTTCGGCGCCGGACTCGGCATCACCGCCTACACCCTGGGCATGCGGCACGCCTTCGACGCCGACCACATCGCGGTGATCGACAACACCACCCGCAAGCTGATGGCCGACGGCCGGAGACCGGTCTCGGTGGGCTTCTGGTTCGCCCTCGGCCACTCGTCGATGGTGGTGCTGATGGCCGCCCTGGTCGCGGGCGGCGCCCAGCTGGCCGGGGTGCTGATGGACGACGGCTCGACCACCCACCAGGTGCTCGGCACCATCGGCACCACCGCCTCCGGCGCCTTCCTCTACCTGATCGCCGCGCTCAACCTGGCGGCCCTGCTCGGCATCCTGCGGGTCTTCCGGGCGATGCGGGCCGGCACCTTCGACGAGGCGGAGCTCGAACGGCAGCTCGACTCGCGCGGCCTGATGAACCGCGTCCTGCGCCGCGCCACCCGCTCGATCTCCCGCCCCGGCCAGATGTTCCCGGTCGGCATGGTGCTGGGCCTCGGCTTCGACACCGCCACCGAGGTGACGCTGATGGTGATGGCCGGCTCGGGCGCCGCGGCGGGCCTGCCCTGGTACGCGATCGTCTGCCTGCCGCTGCTGTTCGCCGCCGGGATGAGCCTGTTCGACACCCTCGACGGCACGTTCATGAACTTCGCCTACCAGTGGGCGTTCTCCAACCCCGTCCGCAAGGTGTTCTACAACCTCGCCATCACCGGCCTGTCGATCGCGGTGGCCTTCGTCATCGGCACGATCGAGCTCGTCGCGGTGCTGCACGACAAGCTGGGCCTGACCGACCCGGTGAGCGGCTGGATCGCCGGACTCAGCCTGGACAACGTCGGCTTCGTCATCGTCGGCCTGTTCGTGGTGGTGTGGGCGGCGGCGATCGGCTACTGGCGGATCGCCCGGGTCGAGCAGCGCTGGACGCCCGGCGGGGCGGGCTGAGATGGCCCGCGGGCGGCCGCGCCGAGCGGCGGACGGGGTGTCAGCCCGCCGCCAGCAGCAGCGTGCCCGCCACCGCGAGGCCCGCGCCGAGCAGTTGGACGCGCCGCAGCCGCTCCTTGAGCAGGCCCCGGGCCATCAGCGCGGTGACCACGGGGTAGAGCGAGGCCAGCACCGCGGCGACGGCCACCGACCCGCGGTGCGAGGCGGCGGCGAAGGCGGCGTTCGCGGCGACGTCGGCCACCCCGACCGCGGTCAGCGCGGGCAGGCTCCGCCGCAGCGCCCCCGGCGCACCGGGCTCCCGCCCACGGCGCCCGGCCAGCAGGACGCCGCCGCCGACCGCCACGTTGCAGAGCCGCTGCACGCACAGCACGAGCAGCAGCCCGCCGCCGTCGGAGGCCCGGGCGACCAGGGCCATCGCCGTGCCCATGCCGAGGGCCGCCGACAGCGTCAGCACCAGCACCCGCAGGCCGACCGTGCCGCCGCCGCGACGCGGACCGCCGGCCAGGGCGACGCCGAGCACGGCGACCGCGATGCCGGCGGCCTGCGCCGGGCCGGGGCGCTCCCCGAGCAGCAGCCCGAGCCCGACCGGCACCGCGACGCCGACGGTCGCCAGCGGCGAGACCACCCCCATGGGCCCGAGCGCGAGGGCGCGGTAGAAGGCGAGGAGGGCGAACGGCCCGATCACCCCCGCCGCCACCGCGTACCAGAGGTCGGCGGTGGCCCCGCCCGCGCCGCCGACGGCGAGGACGGCCAGGACGAGCAGGACGGCCGCGGCGGCCTGCGAGGCGACCACCACGGTCAGCGCGGACAGCCGGCGGGTGAGCGAGCCGCCCCCGTAGTCGGCCATGCCCCACAGCAGGCTGGCGGCGAGGGCGAGGAGCTGGGACAGCACAGTGGACTCCGGAGTACGGTCGGGTGGACGCTCGGTGTCCCAGCAGCTTAGGTCAACAGAGTGAACCGGACGAATCAATTCATTGGACTGGTATGCCCGACCCCGATCTGATCACCCAGGCCCTGGCGCGCAACCTCAAGCGGCTGCGGGCCGACCGCGGCCACACCCTCGACGCACTCGCGGCCCGCTCCGGGGTGAGCCGCGGCATGATCGTGCAGATCGAGCAGGGGAGGACCAACCCGAGCGTGGGCACCGTCGTCCGGCTCGCCGACGCGCTCGGCGCCTCGATCGCCCGGCTGCTCGACTACGACGAGACCTCCACCGTGCGGATCGTCCCCGACGACGAGGCCGTCCAGCTCTGGTCGGGCGCCAAGGGCGGCACCGGGGTGCTGCTCAACGGCATCGAGGCGCCCGGCCCGCTGGAGCTCTGGCAGTGGCTGATCCTGCCGGGGGAGGGGCACGGCTCGGACCCGCACCCCGCGGGCACCGTGGAGATCGCCCGGGTCGAGGAGGGCGAACTCACCCTCACCCTGGACGGCCGCGACCACCTGGTGCCGGCCGGCTCCACCGCCTCCTACGAGGCGGCCGCCGCGCACGGCTACCGCAACGACGGCGAGGTGCCCGTCCGGCTCACCCTCGTGGTCTCGGTGCCGCCGCCCCCGCGCTGATCCCGCGGGTGCACGCCGAAGCGCCCCCCTCCCCGGCCGGGGAGGGGGGCGCGGTCGTGCGCGGGACGGTCAGTCGCGGCCGTACCGCCGCCGGTACTGCTCGATCCGGCCGGCCTGGTCCAGGACGCGGGCGCGCCCGGTCCAGACGGGGTGGCTCGCCGACGAGGTCTCCACGTCGACCACCGGGCGGACGGTGCCGTCCTCCCAGACCACCGTGGAGGCGGACGTCAGCGTCGAGCGGGTGAGGAAGGACCGGTCGGCGGCCTTGTCGCGGAAGACGACCGGACGGTAGGCGGGGTGGATGCCGTTCTTCACGGGGGCTGCTCCTTCGGGGGTCGGTGGACGTGCCGGGCGGGGCCTGCGACCGGGCTCAGCGCTCTTCGCGGAAGGCCACGTGCTCGCGGGCGACCGGGTCGTACTTGCGCAGCACCAGGCGGTCCGGGTCGTTGCGGCGGCTCTTGCGCGTCACGTAGGTGAAACCGGTGCCGGCGGTCGACCTCAGTCGGACGACCGGGCGCAGTTCGCTGCGGGCCATCTGCTCCTCCTCGGTGGCTCCGAACCTCCGCCCCGGGCATCTTGTCCGAAACGGAAGTCGTTTTCGTATCCGCTCCAACGCGAGCCCGGGGCGTTCCATTCCCGCCCGGTCCCGCCCGGTCCCGACCCGTCCCGACCCGTTCGCCCCCTTCCCGTCCGCCCGTCCGTCCGCCGGTCCGTTCCCCCGTTCGGCCCCGCGCCGCCGACCGGTCCGCGACCCGCCGTGCGCGCCCCCGCGCCCGCCGCACCACGCCCTCCGGGCCCGTCCCGGGCCGGGCGGCCTGGCCCGCCCGGCTCGACGGGCGCGGGCCGTCCGCAGTTCGTAGGCTCGTGGCATGTCCGATGCGTACGCGGCGCGGCGGGAGCGCCTCAGGGAGCACTGCAGTGCGTCGGGGGTCGACGCGGCCCTGGTGACCCGCGCCTCCAACGTCCGCTACCTCACCGGCTGCCCGCCGTGCGGCGCGAGCCTGCTGCTCACCCGCGAGCGGGCACTGCTGGCGCTGCCCGACGACCTGCCGCCCGAGGAGGGCGGCGAGCACCTGCTCGGGCCGGACATCGGCCAGCTGCTGGTGCCCGCCGACACCGACACCGCGCTGGCCGCCGCCGAGGCCGCCGGCCGGCTGAAGGTCCTCGACCTCGCCGTCGAGGAGCACGACCTCACCGTCCGCCGCCACCGCGCGCTCGCCGGCGTCGCCGAGGGCGTCCGGCTCGCCGACCTCGGCACCGCGGTCGAGGGGATGCGCGTCGTCAAGGACGAGCACGAGATCGCCGACCTGCGGATCGCCGCCGAGATCGCCGACCAGGCGCTCAGCGAACTGCTGGAGTCGATCCTCGTCGGCCGCACCGAGCGGCACCTGGCGATGGAGCTGGAACGCCGGATGATCGACCACGGCGCCGACCGCGCCGCCTTCCCGGTCTCCGTCGGCACCGGCAGCCACTCCGGCCTGGAGGCCCACCAGCCCACCGACCGGCGGGTCGAGGAGGGCGACTTCCTCACCGTCGTGCTCGGCGCCTGCTACCGCGGGTACGGCGTCTCCACCGCGCGGACCTTCGTCATCGGCGCCGCGCCGGCGCCCTGGCAGGTCGAACTGCACCGGCTGGTCTTCCGCGCCCAGCGGGCCGGACGCGAAGCGCTCGGCCCGGGCGTCTCGGAGTCCGTACCCGATCTGGCCGCCCGCGAGGTGCTGCAGGCCGCGGGCCACACCGACAGCCCGGCGCACCCGGTCGGACACGGCATCGGCCTGGAGATCCGGGAGGCGCCGCGCCTGGGACCCGCCGACATGGGTAAACTGGACAATCGCGTGCCGGTCACCGTCGGCCCGGGGGTGCACCTCCCGGGGCGGGGCGGGGTCCGGATCGAGGACACGCTCGTCGTACGCCCCCTCGAGGAGGGCGGGCCCGAGCTGCTCACCATCACCACCAAGGAGCTCCTCGCCCTGTAGCCCGCGCAGCGGGAGGCAGGAGGCGCAGCCCTTGGTTCCTTGACAGCTATATCAGGAGTTAGTGCGCTCGTGGCTTCTACGAACGATCTCAAGAACGGCATGGTCCTCAAGCTGGAGGGCGGCAAGCTCTGGTCCGTCGTCGAGTTCCAGCACGTGAAGCCCGGCAAGGGCCCGGCCTTCGTGCGCACCAAGCTCAAGGAGGTCCTGACCGGCAAGGTCGTCGAGAAGACCTTCAACGCGGGCATCAAGGTCGAGACCGCCAACGTCGACAAGCGCACCATGCAGTACTCGTACCGCGACGGTGAGCAGTTCATCTTCATGGACATGGACACCTACGACCAGGTGCCGGTCGACGCCTCCACCGTGGGCGACGCCGCCAAGTACCTGCTCGAGGGCTTCGAGGCCCTGGTCGCCCAGAACGAGGGCGTCCCGCTGTACGTCGAGCTCCCGGCCGCCGTCGAGCTCACCATCGCCGAGACCGAGCCGGGCGTCCAGGGCGACCGCTCCACCGGCGGCACCAAGCCGGCCACCCTGGAGACCGGCGCCGAGATCCAGGTCCCGCTCTTCGTCACCACCGGTGAGAAGGTCAAGGTCGACACCCGCGACGGCAGCTACCTCGGCCGGGTCAAGTAATCGTGTCCAACGCGCGTACCAAGGCCCGCACCCGGGCCTTCCAGATCCTCTTCGAGGCCGACCACCGGGGGGTCGCGCCCGAGCGCGTGCTCGCCGAGTGGGTGGGCCGGGCACGTGAGGCCAAGCCGGGTGAGACCACCCCGCAGGTCGGCGAGTACACCATGCAGCTGATCGAGGGTTACACCGGCCACGCCCGGCGGATCGACGAGCTGATCTCGACCTACGCGGTCGGCTGGACGCTCGACCGGATGCCGATCGCGGACCGCAACGTGCTGCGGATCGGCGCCTACGAGCTGATCTGGGAGGACGGCGTCCCGGACGCGGTCGTCCTGGACGAGGCCGTAGAGATCGCCAAGGAGTACTCCACCGACGAGTCCCCGGCGTTCGTCAACGGCCTGCTCGCCCGCTTCATGGATCTCAAGCCGCAGATCCGCCGCGACTGAGCCGTCGCGCCAGGGCCCCGCGCCCCGCACGGACGGCCCGAGAGGCCGCCGGACCGAACCGGTCCGGCGGCCTTCGCGCGTTCCCGGGCCGCCGTCCGCTCCCGGGTCTTCGCCCGCCCCGTGCGGAGGCGTAGGCTACTGGCGAGTAATGGCTGAGGCGAAGGGCGTACCACCGATGACCACCGCGACACGCAGCGAGTTCGACCAGGGCATCGCACTCACCCCGCACGCCGCGGAGCCCGGCCGGTACGACGCCGAACTCGGCGCGGGCTGGCAGATCGGCGGCGGCGTCAACGGCGGCCTGCTGCTCGCCGTCGCCGGGCACGCCCTCTCCCTCGCCAACGGCGACCACCGAGACCCGTTCTCCATCACCGGCCACTACCTCTCCGCCTCCCGCCCCGGCCCGGCCGCCGTCCGCACCGAGACCGTCCGCCGCGGCCGGAGCCTCACCACCGGCACCGCCTCGCTCCTCCAGGACGGCGAGGAACGGCTCCGGGTGCTCGCCACCTTCGGCGACCTCGACACCCTCGACGCCGAGGTCGCGACCAGCGCCCTGCCGCCCGTGATGCCGCTGCCGGACGAATGCATCGGCGTCGAGCACGCGCCGCCGCAGCTCATCGAACAGGCCGCGCTGCTGGAGCGGTTCGACCTCCGGCTCGACCCGGCCACCGTCGGCTGGGCCCTCGGGCAGCCCTCCGGGAACGGCCGCATCCAGGGCTGGTTCCGGCTCGCCGACGGGCGGCAGCCCGACCCGCTGCTCCTGCTGCTCGTCGCCGACTCCCTGCCGCCCGTCACCTTCGACCTCGGCCGGCCGGGCTGGGCGCCGACCGTCGAACTCACCGTCCACCTCCGGGCGAAGCCGGCGCCCGGCTGGCTCCGCGTCGCGCACGCCACCCGGAACCTGGCCGGCGGCTACTTCGAGGAGGACTGCGAGATCTGGGACGAGACCGGCCGCCTGGTCGCCCAGTCCCGCCAACTCGCCCGCGCCCCCAGGTCCTGAGGCGCGGGCTGCCCCCACGCGCCCCCGGGTGGTTGCCCACACCCCTGGGGTGTCGCCCGTGCCCCTTGGGGCGGCCGCCGACGCCTCGTTGCTTTCAGTTACAGGGCTGTGACAACCGGTGCGTGTGCGGCCCGCGGGGATGGGGAGGAACAGGGGCGACCGACCGCACCGCCCCGCAGGAGTCGACGATGTCCCGCAACCCCCGCGCCCCCCGGCCCTCCCGCTGCACCGCCAACGCCGCCGCCGCAGGCCGTCCGCACGGCGAGGAGGCCTTCGTCACGGGCATCCTCACCAGCGCCGAGGACTTCGAGCGGGCCCGCGCCTGGCGCCTCACGGACGCCGCGGACTTCGACAGCTACCTGTTGGACACCGCCGTGCTGCTGGCCGAGGCCCGCCGGACGTACGGCACCGTGCAGGCCCGGATGTTCCACGTCGACGACTTCGCCGACTTCTGCCTGCTGCACCGGCTGGACCCGGCCGAGCCGGCATCCCGGGACCGGTACTTGGTCAATCCGCCGCTGCAGACGCAGTTGCTGCCGTACCAGGGCGAGGAGCTCGTCGGCGACTTCGTGCCGCGGCTGGTCCGCGCGCGGGACAACGGTCTGACGCTGCGCCACGTCGAGCTGCTGCTGGACCGCGTGCCCGGTGGGGACGGCGGGGACGGCGGGGATGAGGCGGCGCTGGTGCGGCAGGCGCACCAGCGGGGCGCCGAGCTGTTCCGCCGGATGCTGGTCGGGGCCGGGTTCGGCGCGTACCGCTTCCTGTGCGCGGTGGAGGCGCCGGGCGGCCGGCTGGAGGCGGAGGCCCGGATCCTGCACTGGGAGGACGGGGTGGTGCGGATCAACGACGAGGACCTGGACCTGGTCTGCGCGGTGCTGTGCGCGGGCCTCTACCGGGAGCTGCCGGGGGCGGCGCTGCTGCACGGCTCGCAGGGGTCGGCCGGTGCCTGCGGCGAGTACCGGCAGGTCGCGTGGGCCTGGGAGAGCGAGGGCGGCGGCTACGCGCCGGCGGCGGTCGAGCTGGACGAGGTGCGGGCCGAGCCGGGCTTCAGCCTGGGCACGGTGTGCTGAGGGCGGCGGTGCGGGGTGCCGGTGCGCGGGCCGGGGGCGGAACCACGGCGGGGCGTGCGGCAGCTGCCGCACGCCCC
>NZ_JBFBJY010000091.1:0-30614 GCF_040702125.1 Kitasatospora sp. NPDC085895
CCACGTCGAAGTACCGGGCGAACTTCTCCCAGCACACCTGGACGGGCCCGCAGACCAGGTTCGGGCGCTCGGTCGACTGCCCGGCGGCCTTGCGCTGGCGGTGGAGGAGACCCGGGCGCCCGGGGGCTCGTCCATGAAGGGCATGAACTTGTCCGGGAATCCGGGCATGGTGCAGGCGATGCAGACGCCGCCCACGTTCGGGCAGCCGCCGACGCCGTTGATCCAGCCGCGCTTGGGCACGTTGCACTTGACGACCGGGCCCCAGCAGCCGAGCTTGACCAGGCACTCCGGCTCGCCGTACGCCTCCGCGAACTGGCCCTGCTCGTAGTAGCCGCCTCGGTCGCAGCCCTCGTGGACGGTCGCGCCGAACAGCCAGGTCGGCCGCAGCTTGTCGTCCAGCGGGATCATCGGGGCCGCGCCGGTCAGCTGGTAGAGCAGGTAGGTCAGCGTCTCGGAGAAGTTGTCCGGCTGGATCGGGCAGCCCGGCACGCAGACGATCGGCAGGCCGGCCTTGGACGTCCAGTCCCAGCCCAGGTAGTCGGGCACGCCCATGGCGCCGGTCGGATTGCCCGCCATGGCGTGGATTCCGCCGTACGTGGCACAGGTGCCGATGGCGACCACGGCGGTGGCCTTGGGGGCGAGCCGGTCGAGCCACTCGCTGGTGGTGATCGGTTGGCCGGTCTCCGGGTCGTCGCCGAAGCCGCACCAGTAGCCCTCCGGCTTGATGGACTCGTTCGGGATCGAGCCCTCCACCACCAGCACGAACGGCTCCAGTTCGCCGCGTTCGGCCTTGAAGAACCACTCGATGAAGTTGTCCGCGCCCTGCACCGGGCCGCACTCGAAGTCGATCAGCGGCCAGTGCACCGCGACCTCGGGCAGGCCCGGCAGGGCGCCGGTGACGATCTCCTCGATGCTGGGCTGCATCGCGGCGGTCAGGGACACGGAGTCGCCGTCACAGCTCAGACCGGCGTTGATCCAGAGGATGTGCACCGGCGGCTGCTTGCCCTCCGGTGGCGTGCCCCGGCCGGCGGCCTGGGCGTCGGTAGCCGTAGCACCCATGTGGATGCCTCCTAGAAACGGGGATGAGACCGGACAAAACGGACTCAACGCTCTTCATAGCAGCGTCCGCACTCCACCGCCCGGGCGAACGGCCGACGGGGTCGCTCGAACGGGCTCAGCCCGCCGTGGGTGCCGGGCCCTTGTGTCGCCGCACCACCCGGCATACGGTGTGTTCCGCCCCGTCGAACACAGCGTTTGATCCGGGGTCGGACACGCCTGCCGAACCGGGGACCCCATGACCGACCAGACCACCGGCACCACCGCGGAGGCCGACGCCCGCGCCCTCGGCGCCCGCATCCGCGGCTACCGGGAGGCCCGCGCCCTGTCGCTGCGCGCCCTCGGCGAGACGGCCGGTGCCAGCCCCGGCTTCCTCAGCCAGGTCGAACGCGGCCTCGCCGGCGCCAGCATCGGCATGCTCCGCAGGATCGCCGACGCCCTCGGCCTCACCATGGCCGACCTCTTCGACCACTCCGCACCGGCCGGGCCCCGGGTCGTCCGCCGCGGGCTCCGCCCCGCGCTGCCCACCGCGCCCGGCACCCGCAAGTACCTGGTCTCCCAGCGGCCGCTCGCCCATCTGGAGGTGTACGCGGGCGAGTTCGACCCCGGCTCCTCCACCGGCGAGGAGGCCTACACGCACGGCGACTCCCAGGAGATCCTGCTCGTCCTCGCCGGCGCCGTGACCGTCGAACTCGACGGCCACCCGTACACCCTCGACGCCGGCGACAGCCTCGACTACCGCACCGCCGTCCCGCACCGGGTCGCCAACCGCTCCGACGCCCCCGCCGAAGTGCTCTGGATCGTCAGCCCGCCCACACCCGGCTGACGGCGCCCCCCGAGCCCCCGCACCCCCGCCGGAACGACCTCCAGGCAGTGACCATGAGCCCCGCCCGCACCAACGGCCCCGCCCGCACGAACGGCCACGTCTCCCACTGGTACGCCGCGGACGGCCTGCCCGCCCCGCGACCCGCCCTCGACGGCGACCTCGAGGTCGACGTCGCCCTCGTCGGCGGCGGCTACACCGCCCTCTGGACGGCCTACTACCTGAAGAAGGCCGAACCCGCGCTGCGGATCGCCGTGCTGGAGAAGGAGTTCGCCGGCTTCGGCGCCTCCGGCCGCAACGGCGGCTGGCTCACCGCCGCCCTGCCCGGCCAGTTCCGCCGCTACGCCGCCGCGCACGGCCGGCCCGCCGCCGTCGCCATGCAGCGGGCCATGTTCGCCACGGTCGACGAGGTGGTCGCCGTCGCCGCCGAGGAGGGCATCGAGGCCGACGTCCGCAAGGACGGCGAACTGCACGTCGCCGTCGGGGCCGTCCAGGAACAGCGGATGCTCGCCCACCTGCCCGAACTGCGCGAGGAGGGCTGGGGCGAGGAGGACATGCTCCGGCTCGGCCCCGGCGAACTCGCCGACCGTGTCAGGGTCGCCGGTGCCCGCGGCGCGCTCTGGACCCCGCACTGCGCCCGGATCCACCCGGCCAGGCTCGTCCGCGGCCTCGCCGCCACGGTCGAGGGGCTCGGCGTCACCGTGCACGAGGGCACCCAGGTGCTCGACATCCGCCCCGGCGCGGCCGTCTGCCGCGGGGGAACCGTCCGCGCCCGGCACGTCGTCCGCGCCACCGAGGGCTTCACCGCCGGGCTGCGCGGCCAGCGCCGCACCTGGGTCCCGATGAACAGCAGCATGATCGTCACCGCCCCGCTCGACCGGGCGGTGTGGGACGAGATCGGCTGGCGGGGCGCCGAAGTGCTCGGCGACGGCGCCCACGCCTACTGCTACGCCCAGCGCACCGCCGACGACCGGATCGCCATCGGCGGCCGCGGGGTGCCGTACCGCTTCGGCTCGCACGTCGACAGCCGGGGCGAGACGCACGCCTCGACGCAGCGCCAGCTCGCCGAGCTGCTCGGGCGGTTGTTCCCCGCCGCGGCCGGCGCGCCGATCGACCACGCCTGGTCGGGCGTGCTCGGCGTGCCCCGCGACTGGTGCGCCACCGTCCAGTACGACCCGGCGACCGGGCTCGGCGCGGCCGGCGGCTACGTCGGCCACGGCGTCGCCACCGCCAACCTCGCCGGCCGCACCCTGCGCGACCTCGTCCTCGGACGGGACACCGGGCTCACCCGGCTGCCCTGGGTCGGCCGGAAGGTCCGCGGCTGGGAGCCCGAACCGCTGCGCTGGCTCGGCATCCGCGGCCTGTACGTCGCCTACCGGGCCGCCGACCGCAGGGAGTCCGGCGGCCTCGGCCGCACCTCGCTGAGCGCCCGCGCCGCCGACCTGCTCAGCGGCCGCTGAGCCGCCGCCGGCCCGGGCCGGTCAGCCCGCCGCGGGCGACCAGAGCGGCTTCAGCTGCGCGATCCAGGTGTCCTTGACGGTGAATCCGACGTGCCCGTACAGGCCGAGCGCACCCGTCGGAGAGTCGGCGTCGACGCCGAGCGAGGCCGTGGCGAACCCCGCCTCGCGGGCCTCCGCCATGGCCTGCACCAGTAGCGCCGAGGCGATGCCGCGCTTGCGGCCCGCCCGCCGGGTGCCGACCAGCGAGACGTACAGGTCGCGCCGGCCGGTCGCCTCGGTGTGCGCCTCGTACTCCTCGCCGAGGACGATGCCGAGGGCCTCGCCGCCGGCCGCGTCCTCCTCGACGTCGTAGGCGACGAAGCTCAGGCCGGGGCGGAAGGCCGGGCCGGACGTCATGTGCGCCCAGCCCTCCTCGCTCTGCTCCGTCGAGCCCCAGTGGTCGCGGAAGGCCTCGTTGCGGACCAGCCGGGCGTCCTCGGAGCGCTCGGCGGTGAAGCCGCGCACCTCGATCCCGTCCGGGGCCGGGAGGTCCGGCAGCGGCGCGAGCAGGTCCCGCGTCATGCCGTGGAACCAGCGGGCGGCGGTGTAGCCCTGCGCCGCGTACAGCTCGGACGCCGGGGTGTTCCGCGCCAGGCTGGAGCTGTAGATCGTCAGCGGCCGCTCCGGGTAGCGCTCCAGGTGCAGCGGCAGCGCCGCCTCCTCGGCCCAGGCCAGCAGCGCCGCCCCGACGCCGCGCCCGCGGTACGCCGGATGGACGCCGCCCAGGTAGTACATCTCGTGCACCGGGTCGGCCTCGGTACGCGCCTTCAGGTAGCCGTAACCGATCATCGTCGGACCGTCGTAGAACGCGACCGAGCCCCGGGCGAAGTCGCAGTACGGGTCGGCGAGGTACTCCCGGAGGTCGTCCACGCCGTGGTGCTCGTCCTCCCGGTCCTCGGCCTCGACGGCGGCCAGCAGCTCCAGCCATGCGTCGAACTGTTCGGACCCGATCGGCCGCCGGTCGAAAGGTGCGTCAGTGCCCATACCGCGGGATTCTGGCCGCCCCGCCCGGGGCCTGGCAAAGGATTTACCGGCCGGGCCGCGGCCTCACCGGGCCGCCGGACCGTCGCCGTCCGCTCCCGCCGCGCCGGGGCGGCCCGCCAGCTCGTACAGCGCGTTCGTGGTCTCCGGGTGCTGGATCTCGTCGAGGAGGTGGTCCTGCTCCGGGTTGCCCGAGTAGCGGATCGTGGCCACGCGCTCGCTCGCCGCGTCGGTCGCGTCCCTGGGCTGCAGTGCGTTCACCGCGGCCTCCTTCCGGTGGCGTCCGGGGTGCCCACGCCACCAGTCTAGGGGCGCTCCGCCGTCGGACGGTGGATCGACGGGGAGTGCCGCCGCGGCCGGTGGCGGGACTGTCGGGAGGGTGTGCGAGAGTCTGCGCATGCTCGAGATCGTGGTGAAGACGGAGAACGGGGAACGGCACGTCAGGGTGCCCGCCGAGGAACTGGCCGGGCTGGTCCGCCGGATCGGCGCCGAGGGCGACCGGTACCTGGTGGTGCAGCGGATACCCGACCTGCCCGACGTGTACACCCAGGTCTGGCACAGGACCGGTGGCGACTACCAGTTGGAGCACCGCGACGGCGGCTCGGACCGGCACTTCCAGGCGATGGTCGACGACCCCGAGGCCGTCATCGCCGCGATGACCGGATGGGCCCGCCAGGAGCCCGGCTGGGCCGCCGGACAGGACTGGGAACTGCTGGACATGGGCCCCGACCCCGAGGTGCCGCCGCTCGACCTCGACGATGAGGAGCGCGAGGAGCTGGTGGCCTGCGTCCGCACCGAGCTGCTCCGCGGCTACACCACCCGCGTGCAGTTGGCCGAGACCGCCGAGTACCACCTGGTCAGCGGGGACCGCCGGCCCGTCTCCCGCGCGCAGGCGCAGGCGCTGGCCGACCGGATGTGGCTGGAGCGGGTCGCCGAACAGGCCGACTGGCAGGGCGAGACCCAGCCCGAGCAGCTCACCCGGGCCTTCGCCGCCCTGCAGGCGGCCGGCATCACCGCACGCGAGAACTTCACCTGCTGCCGCACCTGCGGCCAGGCCGAGATCGGCGCCGAGGGCGGCCCCGACGCCCGGGGCTTCGTCTACTTCCACTACCAGTGCACCGATTCCGCCGCCGCCGGACACGGCCTGATGCTGCTCTACGGCGGCTTCGACGGTTCCACCGGGACGACCGCGGCGATCGGCCACGAGGTGGTGGCCGCCCTGCAGGCCGTCGGGCTGGCCACCGAGTGGGACGGCGACCCCGACCGCGCGATCTCCGTCACCCCGCTGGACTGGCGCCGCCGCCTGGTCGGGTAGTCCGGCCAGGGGCGCGTGGGGCACCTGTGGTGATCCCCATGTCTGTTCATCCGGCGGTGCTCAGTCGGGGACTTCGGCGAGGGTGCGGAAGTCGCTTGCGTGGGAGGCGAGTTCGGCCGGTCCCAGGGCGCCGTCGGGCGTCGTCTCGTCGTAGGTGACGAGCATGCTGCCGTCGGCCCAGATGCACTCGCCGATGCTGCCGTGCTGTGCCGGCAGCATGCCGCAGGCCATCGCGCCGCCCCGCGGACCGGGATCGACGGTGCGCAGGCCGTCCACGGGCACGCCGGACCGGCGGAGGCGGTCGAGGTGCTCGCGCAGGGAGGCCGCGGGGTCGAAGAAGTGCTGGTGGCCGCCGTAGGCGGAGACCCGGTCCGTCAGGCCGTCGCCGTACCGGGCCTCGATCGGCCCGAGGCCGCGGGAGACCCCGGTGTGGTAGGCGCCGAGCGGGCCGAGCGACCGGGTCACGACGACCGCCGTCGCCTTGACCGTGAGGGTTCCGTCCTGATGGGCGGGCAGGGAGCGGAACGTCGGCGGGGCGACGAAGCGGTAGGCGCCCAGGGCGGCGAAGTTCTCCCGGTGCGCACAGCCGATTCCGGCCGCGGCCAGCAGGACGGCCGTCAGCGCCGTGGCGACGACGGGCCGCCGCAGCCCGCGGCGACGGCCGGGCCGGTCCGGTGGGTCGGCCGGTCCGTCGGGCCCGGCCGGTCCGTCCGGCTCGTCCTGCGGTGCGTCGGACACGGCTCCCCCTGGTGTCGGTCGGGTCGTCAGGTGGGGTCGAGCGCATCAGGGGCCCGGGTGCGAGGGCAAGATCGATTGCCCTGATCGTCCATGGTCGTCCGCAATTCTCCGCGCCGGATCGTTATCGGCGCGGGGACTGTCGGCGGCGTGTGGCACAGTGCCGCGCATGGAGAACGACCTGCACGGCGAGGCCCTGATCGAGCGTGTCATCGCCAAGGTGAGCGCGGACGGCTGGGAGACGGCCGACATGCCGGACCTCGACGACGAGCCGGTGCCGCTGCCCGCCGGTACCCTCGCCGCCCTCCGGCTGCCGGACGGCCGGCCGCTGCCGCCGAGCCTGCGGCGCTGGCTGGCCTTCGACTCCTCGTTGCCGGTCGGGCTCGGCTGGTACCCGGAGGCCCTGGCGCCCGACCTCGCGGGCGCCCCGCTCTCGGAGACCGTGGACGAGCTGTACGGCTTCGGCAGCGACGAGGAGGCGTGGTCGAAGACGTTCGCCGAGTTCGAGCCGCTGCTGCCGGGCCGCTGCCTGCCGCTGGTGGGCGGCTGCGACTCGCGCCGGCTGCTGTACCTCGGCGAGCCGGACTCGGCGGGGGAGTACCCCGTCCTGGTCACCGACATGGACGACCTTCCGTACGTGGCGGTGATGTACCCGGGGCTGGACGTCTACCTCGCCGACGAGGCCGGCCTCCTCGACCGGGGCTTCGACTCGTACACCGGGCTGATGGACCATCCGGTCTACGGCGCCCGGATGCGGGAGCACGCCGAGCGGACCCGGCTGGGCACCGAGGGGCTGGAGATCCAGGACCTGTACGCCCAGGACGGGGATGAGGCGGAAGGGGCCTGACGGCCCGTACACGGGGGCAGGGCCGGCCGGGCCGTGACGGCCGGGCGGCCCTGCTCCGCAGGTGGGTCGATTTGTGCCGATCTAGCATCGTTCGAGAACGGACTTGGCGCGGCGTCAGGCCGCGCCGGTCCGCACCGCTGCCGTCCCCCCGGGCAGCGGACCCTCTCGAAAGGACCCACCGCCGTGCGCGTGCCCACCCCCGCGAGACTCCTCCTGCCGGCGCTGAGCGCCGTCCTGGCCGTGCCGCTGCTGACCGCCGCGCCCGCGGCGGCCGCCGCCCCGGCCGGCTTCGGCGCGGTCGTGCAGTTCAAGAGCGCCAAGTTCGGCAAGTGCATCTACGACACGCCCGGCGGCGGGAACAACTACCGGCTGCAGGACTGCCACGAGGACGACCTGCGGCAGCAGTTCGCCCGCGAGGTGCTCGGCGACGGCTCGGTCGTCTACAAGGGCGTCGCCTCCGGCCAGTGCCTGGACAACAACGGCACCGCCGCCTACGCGCACGACTGCAACACCAGCGGCTACCAGCACTGGTGGGAGAAGAACAAGGCCGGCCCGGTGATCACCCTGCAGAACCAGCAGACCCTGCAGTGCCTGGACACCGACGGCGACTACGTCTACGTCCACGACTGCGGCGAGCTGACCAACCCGAACCAGCGCTGGCAGATCGTCACCCTGGTCTCCTGACGGGGCTCCCACCGGCGCCCGGACCCGCACGCGCCCGCCGTGCGGCCCGGGCGCCGGGGTGCGTCCCCGGGCTTCTCCGTGCGTCCCGGTGGGCCGGTCGCATCACCCGTTCGGGGGGCCGTGCGCCGGCCCGGGAACAACCGTGAGCGCCGCGGGATTGTCCCCGGTGCACGGGACACCGGCCGAAGGGGAGCAACCATGTCCACGCTGACCGTCCGTTACATCGGCGGCCCGACCGCCGTCCTGGAGCTCGGCGGGCTCCGGCTGCTCACCGATCCGACCTTCGACGGGCCCGGCGCCCACCCGGTCGGCGCCCGGACGCTCACCAAGACCGCCGGTCCCGGGCTGCCGCTCGCCGAGATCGGGCCGGTGGACGCCGTGCTGCTCTCGCACGACCACCACCCGGACAACCTGGACGCCTCCGGGCGCGAGCTGGTCACCGGCGGCGCGGTGCGGACGGTGCTCTCCACCGGATCCGCGGCCGACCGGCTCGGCGGGGCCGTCCGGGCGCTGCCGAACTGGGAGCACACGGTGCTGGCCCGGCCCGACGGCGGCTCGCTCCGGGTCACCGGTGTGCCCGCCCTGCACGGGCCGCAGGGCAGCGAGCCGCTGGTCGGCGAGGTCACCGGCTTCGTGCTGTCCGGCGGCGGCCTGCCCACCGTCTACGTCAGCGGGGACAACGCCTCGCTGGACATCGTCCGCGAGGTCGCCGACCGGGTCGGCCCGGTCGACGTGGCGCTGCTCTTCGCCGGCGCCGCCCGCACCCCGCTGATCCCGGACGCACCCCTCACCCTCACCAGCGCCCAGGCCGCCGAGGCCGCCGCGATCCTCGGCGCCCGCCGCGTCGTTCCGCTGCACTTCGAGCACTGGACGCACTTCACCGAGGACGGCGACTCGCTCGCCAAGGCCTTCGACGCGGCCGGCCTGGGCGACCGCCTGCACCGGCTCGCGCCCGGCGGCCTCGTCCGGTTCTGAGCCCGGCCTGCCGGGATCCGTTCGGCGGCGGTCGTACGGCGGCGGCCCGTGCGGCGGCGGTCGGTGCCGCTGCCGCACGGGCCGTTCCGGAACCTCAGGTCACCGCGCCGGGTCGGTCCCGGGGCGGGCCGTCAGGGAGCTGCCGGAGGCGCGCAGCATCTCGTCCCGCGGGACGACCTTGATCCGCTCGCGGCCCTCGCGCTCGCCGAGCGCCCGCTCGTGGGCGTCCAGCTGCTGCCAGCCCTCCCAGGTGGTGTAGTCGACGCCGCGCTCCTCCAGGAAGGCCACCACGGCGTCCTCCGCCGGAGACCCGGCGGGCCGCAGCAGGCCGGCGCGGTGGTCCGCGACCAGGCAGGCGACGGTCTCGTTCGCATCGCCCTTGGTGTGGCCGATCAGGCCGACCGGGCCGCGCTTGACCCAGCCCGTGACGTACGTCGAGGGCAGGTGCGCCCCGGCCTCCAGCACCCGGCCGGCCTCGTGCGGGACGGTCGCCGTCATGGCGTCGAAGGGCAGCTTGGGCAGCTCGTCCGAGCGGTAGCCCACGGCGCGGTACACCGCCTGGACGTCCCAGTCGCGGAAGACGCCGGTGCCCGTGGTGTCGCCGGTGCCGTCGAGGGCGGTGCGCTCGGTGCGCAGGCCGACCACCCGGCCGTCCTCGCCGAGGACCTCCACGGGCGACTCGAAGAAGTGCAGGTGGATGCGGTGCGGGCGGTCGCCGATGTCGCGGATCGCCCAGTTCTCCAGGGTGGACGCCACCATGTCGGCCTGCTTGTTGCCGCGGCGGGTGGCGATCGAGCCCTCGTCGTAGTCGATGTCCTCCGGGTCGACGACCACCTCGATGGTGGGGGAGTGGTCGAGCTCGCGCAGCTCCATCGGGCTGAACTTCGCCTGCGCCGGGCCGCGGCGCCCGAAGACGTGGATCTCCACCGCCCGGTTGGCGGCCAGCCCGTCGTACACGTTGGCCGGGATCTCGGTGGGCAGCAGTTCGTCCGCCGTCTTGGCCAGGATGCGGGCCACGTCGAGGGCGACGTTGCCGACGCCGAGCACGGCGACCTTCTCGGCCTCCAGCGGCCAGCTGCGGGGCACGTCCGGGTGGCCGTCGTACCAGGAGACGAAGTCGGCTGCGCCGTACGAACCGTCGAACTCGATCCCGGGTATCCCGAGGTCGCGGTCGGCCACCGCGCCGGTGGCGAAGACCACGGCGTCGTAGAAGCGGTGCAGCTCCTCCAGGGCGAGGTCGCCCGGGTAGTCGACGTTGCCGAAGAAGCGGACCTGGGGCTTGTCGAGCACCTGGTGCAGGGCGGTCACGATGCCCTTGATCCGCGGGTGGTCGGGCGCCACGCCGTAGCGGATCAGCCCGAACGGGGCGGGCAGCCGCTCCAGGATGTCGATCGAGACACCCGGGTCGGCGGCGACCTCGGACTTGAGCAGGGCGTCGGCCGCGTAGACGCCGGCGGGGCCGGCTCCGACGATCGCGACCCGGACGGGGCGGGACATGGCGGCATCCTTCGGCAGGGGCGGGCCGCGGACGGCCCGGGAACGGACGGCGGAGAGGTTTCCGAATGCCACCTTCGCTGCCTTGGACGTTCCGCGGTACATACCTCTGCTTTATGTGCCCATAGGTTTGACTTATGGGTGGCTCGGGCACCTTCCCGGATCCATCGGCCGGTGGTCGCGCCCAGCCGCCGCGCAACGCTACCGCCGCCACGCTCCGCGGGGCCGTCCGGCCGCTTAGTTCAAGGCTCGACAAAAGTGGGGTGGCGTTGTTGGATCTCCGGGAGGGCGCCCCCGTCGGGGGTGTCCCCGGCCGCGTGCTCGCGCCGTTCGTCGATCCGTCCCGTGTCCGCAGAGGAGTGCCGTGACCGCCGCAGTGACCGGGGAACCCGCCGGGGCCGGCCGGGTGGAGGAGGAGCGCGCCGCGCAGGAGCTGGCCGAGCGGCGGGTCCGCCGGGCGCTCGGGGCGGTGGAGGTGGTCGGCGGGCGGGCCCTGCACGGAGGGCTCTACAACTCCGCCCGGCTGGTCGAACTCGCCGACGGCCGGCGCCTGGTGCTCAAGGCCGCGCCGCCCGCCGACGCCCCCGCGCTCACCCACGAGCAGGGCCTGCTCGGCACCGAGACGCTCTTCCACCGCCTCGCCGCCGCCACGGGCGCCCCCGTCCCCGCCGTCCTGCACCACGAACCGGCCGGCCCGGACACCCCCGGCGCCTGGCTGCTGCTGGAGTACCTCGACGGCGACACCTGGGACGAGCTGCGCGACGGCCTGACCGGCAACCAGCGGGCGCCGCTGCGCCGCCAGTTGGGTGCCGTCGCCGCCCGGATCGCGGGTGCCACCGGCCCGTGCTTCGGCTACCCCCAGCCCGTCACCGGTCTGCAGGGCGCCGACTGGCCGACGGCCTTCGCCGGGATGCTGCGCGCCGTGCTCGCAGACGCCGAGCGGTTCGGCGTCCCGCTCCCCGCGCCGGCCGCCGTGCTGGCCGGGCTGCCGGAGCGGTTCGCCCCTGCGCTCGCCGAGGTCCGCCGGCCCGCCCTCGTCCACTTCGACGCCTGGGAGGGCAACCTCGTCCTCACCCGCGACCCCGTGCACGGCGGCCCGCGGCTCGGCGGCCTCATCGACGGCGAGCGCGCCTTCTTCGGCGACCCGCTCGCCGAACTCGTCGGGCTCGACCCGCTCGGCACGCCCGGGGACGACGCCGACCTGCTGGCCGGCTACCGGAGCATCGACCCCGGCCTGCGCACCGACACCCCCGCGGCCCGCGCACGCCTGGCGCTCTACCGGATCTACCTGGCGCTGGTGATGCGGGTCGAGAGCGCGCCCCGCGGCTACGCCCCCGAGCACACGGCCTGGCTGCTCTCCTGGTCCGCCGAACGGGTCACCGAACAGCTGGCCCTCCTGGACGGGCTCGACGGGAAGGGCGCGCCGGGGCCCGGCGGGACGGCCACCGGGCCGGGCGGGACGGCCGCCGACGGCTGAGCGGGCGTCAGTCGACGTCCGGGCGGCGGGCGAGCAGTTGTGCGTGCGGAGTGCGCTCGCCCTCGTAGGGGCCGCGGCCCAGCCGGGCGACCTCAGTGAGCCCGGCCTCCCGGAGCAGTGCGGCGAGTGCGTCCGGCCACCAGCGGTGGGCGGGCGCGACCTTGTGGTCGTAGGCCGTGACCGGGGGGACGGGTCCGTCGGCGGACTGGAAGGCGATCAGGACGTGCCCGCCCGGCGCCAGCAGGCGGTGGAACTCCGTGAACACGCCCGGCAGTTCCGCGGGCGGCGTGTGGATCAGCGAGTAGTGGGCGAGGATGCCGCCGAGCGAGCCCGCTCCGAGTCCGGTGCCGAGCATGGGCCCCTCCTCGAAGCGCAGCTGCGGGTGCCGCGACCGGGCGATCGCCACCATGGCCGGTGAGACGTCGATCCCGAAGGCGTCCACCCCCAGCCCGTGCAGGTAGGCCGTCACGTGGCCGGGCCCGCAGCCGAGGTCGGCCACCGGCCCGCCGCCCTCCTGCAGCACCAGCCCGGCGAGGGCCTCGATCATCGCCCGGTCCAGCGGCCGCGCCCCGAAGCCGTCGGCGAACAGCTCGGTGTACTGGACGGCCACCGCGTCGTAGGCGTCCCTGGTGGCGTCGAGGTGGTCGGCGCCGGTGTTCTCCGTCATGCGGGCAGGCTATCGGCCGGCCCGGGCCGCGGGCCCTTGCGCGGCGGAGCCCGTCCGGGGGCTCGGGTCCGTGCTCAGCCGGGCGGCCCGGAGGGTGAGGTAGTGGCGTTCGGACAGGTTGGTGGCGCGTTCGGCGGCGGCGCGGTAGTCGGCGAGGGCCGCCTGCCGGTCGCCGGCCATCTCCTCCAGGTGGGCGCGTGCCGCGTACAGGCGTTGGTGCCCGGCGAGGGCGTCGGGGGTGTCGAGCCGGGCGAGCAGGTCGAGTCCGGTCCGGGGGCCGTGCACCATCGCGGCGGCCACGGCCCGGTTGAGCCGGACCACCGGGTTGTCGGCGAGGCGTTCCAGCACGCCGTACAGGGCGAGGATCTGCGGCCAGTCGGTCTCCTCGGCGGTGGCGGCCTCGTCGTGCACGGCGGCGATCGCGGCCTGCAGCTGGTAGGGACCGACCGGTCCGCGCGGCAGGGTGGCGGTGATCAGCGCGGTGCCCTCGGCGACGGCCGCGGCGTCCCAGCGGCCGCGGTCCTGCTCGGCGAGCGGGACGAGTTCGCCGTCCGGCCCGGTGCGGGCGGCGCTGCGGGCGTGGGTGAGCAGCATCAGGGCGAGCAGTCCGGCGGCCTCGCTGCTGTCGGGGACGGCGCGGTGCAGGGACCGGGCGAGCCGGATCGCCTCGCGCGACAGGTCGGTGCGCTGCAGGTCGGGTCCGCTGCTGACGGCGTAGCCCTCGTTGAACACCAGGTACAGCACGTGCAGGACCAGATCCAGGCGGTGCGGCAGCTCCTCGGCGGCGGGCATCGAGAACGGCACGCCGGAGGCCTTGATCCGCTGCTTGGCGCGGCTGATCCGCTGGCCCATGGTGGCCTCCGGCACCATGAAGGCGCGGGCGATCTCGGCGGTGGTCAGCCCGCCCACCGAGCGGAGGGTGAGCGCGACGGCGGCGGCCGGCGACAGCACGGGGTGGCAGCAGAGGAAGAGGACGGTGAGCGAGTCGTCCCGGTCGGCGCCGCCGTCCTCGTCGGCGGCCGGTGCGGTGCGGCGGTCGTCCGGCTCGCGGGCGGCGACGGTCTCCTCGCGCCGGCGGCGGGCGGTCTCGCTGCGGACCTGTTCGGTCATCCGGCGGGCGGCGACCTGGACGAGCCAGGCCCGCGGGTGGTGCGGCAGTCCCTGCTCGGGCCACTGGACGGCGGCCGCGAGCAGGGCCTCCTGGACGGCGTCCTCGGCGGCGTAGAAGTCGCCGAACCGCCGGGTGAGCACGCCGACGACCCGCGGCGCGAGGTCGCGCAGCAGGTCGTCGACGGAAGGGCCGGTGCCGGTGCCGGTCAGGTCAGAGCTCCGCGGGCGGGGCGGCCATCACCTGGCGCACCTCGATCGCCATGTTCAGCGGGTCGCCGCCGGGGCCGGGCGCGGAGGAGGCGTGCGCGGCGATCTCGATCGCCCGCCCCTCGCTCTCGCAGTCGACGATCCAGTAGCCGGCCAGGAACTCCTTGGCCTCCGGGAAGGGGCCCTCGGTGACCAGCGGGCCGCCGGTGCCCGAGGCGCGGACGATCTTCGCGGTGTCCGGGAAGGCCAGGCCCTGGCCGTCCACGAACTCGCCGTCGGCGACCAGCTTCTCGTTGGTGGCGGCCATGAAGGCGATGTGCGCCTGCACGTCCTCCTCGGCCCACTCGGTGATCGCCGGGAAGTCGGTGTTCCGGGCGCTGAACTGCATCAGCAGCATGTACTTCATCGTTCTCCTCGCCGTGCGGGCGGCCCCGGGCGGGGGCGCCGTCACAGGTGGGTAGAAGCCGGCGGCGCGATTTCGACAGGCCGGGCCCGGATTCCCCGAAGAATCTTGGAACGCTCCCGCCGGAGGTCCGCTCCGGAGGTCTTGCCGCGGGCGCTAGCGCAGGTCGGCGCGGCGGGCGCGGCCCCACCAGGACAGGAAGCTGTCGATCACCTGGCCCGTCCCCGCCGGGGTGGGCCGCCGGTGCCGGGGCAGCGACCAGGCGCGGGCCTGCTCGGCGAGGTCCCGGGGGGAGCAGGAGCAGCCGGCGGAGGGGGAGCACGGTGTCATGGACGTGGCCTTCCCATGCACTGTCGCGGTCTCGTCACAGAACCGTACCGGTGGCGCAACCGGGTTCCGGTTCTGACGCGCCGTCGATAGCGGAACGTCACCCTCCCTTTGTGAGGCCCGAGGGGTGGGCGAGGCGGCTCCTCGGCGGATCCTGGGCCGTTCCTGAGAATGGATCAGGTGCACGGACGGCTCCCGCGCGGTACGGTTCCCAGGTCGCGGAGCTCGCGGGGGGCGCGGGCTACCCGCCGGTCACCTGGGAGTTTGCTGAGTGGGGAGCGCGGGGGGCGTACGGGGTGGGTACGTGTGAAATGGCAAATGACCTATGTGCTGATTATTCGACAACTTTGCACTCTCCTGGGTGATTCGGTGGATGCGGCCGGGGCCGATGGTCATACGATGTGCGGCGGGGGATGACGTTGCGCGGCGCCCGTGAGCGCCGCGTTTTGTTGGTGACCACACGTACACCGCAATGCGCACTCGCACATCGCACGATCCGGACGGCGACTCTCCGCGCGAACCGCGCGCCGTCCGAGGGGGAGGGACACCTCATGGGGCGTAGAGCCCGAATTGCCGCTGCCTGCACGGTGGCGGGCCTCGTCATGACGCTGGCGCCGATGCCCGGCGCGTACGCGGCCACGACTCCCAGGATCGACCTGCGGCTGCTGGTCGTCGACGACGGCGGACCGGCCGTCGGCGCGATCGTGGCCGAGCTCGACAGCACCGGCGTGCCGTACACCCGGATCGACCTCGCCGCGGCGGGCCGTCCGACCATCGCCGCCGGCTTCCTCAGCGACACCCTGAACGGCGCGCCGCGGGCCAAGTTCCAGGCCGTGGTGATGCCCAGCGAGAGCCCGGCAGGCCTCAGCGCCGCCGAGCTCACCGCGCTCGCCTCCTACGAGGCGCAGTTCGGCATCCGCCAGGTCGACGCCTACACCTATGCCGGTGCGAGCGTCGGCCTCAACTGGGGCACCCTGCCCGGTGCCTACGCCGGCACCCTGGACGGCGTCCAGGCCCAGGTGACCACCGCCGGCAAGTCCGGGCCGTTCGGCTACCTCGAGGGCGGCATCACCTTCGAGGACAACTCGCCGTCCGTGTCGGAGAGCTACGGCTACATCGCCACCCCGCTCGCCCAGCAGGCCGCCGGCGCCACCTTCACCCCGTACGTGGAGGCGCCGATCCCCGGCACCGACACCCGCGGTTCGCTGGTCGGCGAGTACGCCCACGACGGCCGCCGCGAACTGGTCGTCACCTTCGTCTACAACGCCTACCAGCGGCAGTACCGGCAGCTCGCCCGCGGCATCGTCGAGTGGGCCACCGAGGGCATCCACCTCGGCTACGACCGCAACTACTTCGCCCTGCACGTCGACGACGTCTTCATGTCGGACGACCGCTGGGACACCGTCCTCAAGTGCACCCCCGGCGACGTGACCTGCCCGCCCGGCAGCAACCCGGAGGAGCACCCCAGCCGGATGTCGGTCGCCGACGCCCAGTACCTGAAGCAGTGGCAGCAGGACCACAACTTCAAGGTCGACCTGGCGTACAACGGCGGCGGCTCCGAGGACTTCAAGGCCGACGGCGACGGTACCGACCCGCTGGTCGCCCAGCTGATCGCCGACCAGTCCGCCTACCGCTGGATCAACCACACCTACCAGCACCAGTTCCTCGGCTGCGTGCAGGACACCACCGTGGTGCCGTGGCGCTGCACCACCAACGCCAGCGGCCAGACGGTGTGGACCAGCCAGGCCGACATCACCTCCCAGATCACCAACAACCGCACCTGGGCGGCGAACAACGGCCTCACCAACGTGGACAACACCGAGCTGGTGACCGGCGAGCACTCCGGCCTCGTCACCAACCCGCAGCAGCCCACCGACAACCCGTACCTCGCGCCGTCCGTGAACAGCACCGGCACCCGCTGGCTGGCCAGCGACGCCTCCCGCGAGCACGACCAGCGGGCCGTCGGCAACGCGCTCACCATCCCGCGCTACCCGCTGAACGTGTTCTACAACGCGGCGAAGACGGTCGAGGAGGTGGACGAGTACAACTGGATCTACACCTCCCGCGCGCAGGGCGGCAGCGGCATCTGCGAGGACAACCCGGCCACCAGCACCTGCCTGCCCACCCCGCTGGACGTGAACACCGGCTACGCCGACTACATCGTCCCGCTGGAGGCCCGACTGGCCGTCAACCGGGCGATCAACAACGACCCGCGGCCGCACTTCGTGCACCAGTCGAACTACGCCGAGGACCGCATCGCCTACCCGGTGATGGAGCGCATCCTCTCCGAGTACGACGGGCTGTACGCCTCCAACACCCCCCTGGTGAACCTTCGTCAGAAGGACATCGGCGTCGAGCTGCAGCGCCGCGCGCAGTGGAAGAACGCCGTCGACACCGGCCAGGTCACCGCCTACCGGGTCGGCGACACCGTCACCATCAGCGCTCCGTCGGGCGTCCTCGCCGAGGCCACCATGCCCACCGGCACCGTCCAGAAGCAGCTGATCGGATCGACCGCGTTCGGCTCCGCGTACGCCGGGCAGCTGTCCGGCTGGGCCGGCCCCGGCCTCACCCAGGTCAACGTCACGCTGAAGCTGCCGGCCGGCGAGGTGCCGGCCCAGACGGCCATGACGGCCCTGCGCACGACCATCGCCAAGACGGTCGCGAGCCTCCCGGTTCCGAAGGGTGTCAAGACGCCCGTCCCGGCCGGCCCGGCCGCGAACGGCACCACGGTCAACGAGCTCACCGCCAAGAACACCAAGACCGCGCCCAAGTCGACCGCGACGAAGGGCGGCACCCGCAGCACCCGCTGATCCGACCGGACGGCGACCGCCGCCGAACGCCCCGGGCCGGGGAGCGACCCTCCCCGGCCCGGGGGCACCGGCCAGCACCACGCGCACCACCACCGCCCGCCAGCCCGGGGCGGGATTTCCTGGGGGGGAATCCATGAACACACGTCTGCACGCCGTGCCCGCGGCCGGGACCGAGCCCGACGCGCCGGGCGCGGCACGCCCGGCCGACCTGGCGCACCTGGTCGGCACCCGCGTGACCATGCTCACCGAGGGCACCTACCCGCACAGCCACGGCGGCGTCAGCGTCTGGTGCGACCAGCTCGTCACCGGCATGCCGGAGATCGAGTTCCGGGTCATCGCGATCACCGGCACCGCCGGGCAGCCCCTCTCCTGGGACCTCCCCGGCCACGTGACCGACGTCCGCGCCGTCCCGCTCTGGGGCCCCGCCCCACCGGGCCAGGCACCCAAGGGCGCCGCCATGCGCGCCTTCCTCACCGGCTACGAGCGCTTCCTGCTCTCCCTGCTCGACCCCGCCGAGGAGGAGGCCTTCGGCCCCGAGCTGTACGTCCTCGCCGATCACGCCCGGGCCGGCCGGCTCAGCCCCGCGCTGCGCTCCGAGGCCGCCCTGCGGGTCCTCGCCGACGTCTGGAACCGCCCCCACCTCGCCACCGCCGCCGCCAAGCCCAGCCTGCACGACGCCCTCACGGCCACCGAGCTCCTGGAGCACGCGCTGCGCCCCCTCGCCGCGCACCCCAAGCCCGGCGGCGTGCTGCACGCCGTCAGCGGCGGCCTCGCCGCGCTGCCCGGCCTGGTCGGCAACCACCTGCACGGCACCCCGTTCCTGCTCACCGAGCACGGCATCTACCTGCGCGAGCGCTACCTCGGCTACGGCACCGGCTACGCCTGGCCGGTCAAGGCGCTCGTCCTGGGCTTCTACCGGATGCTCGCCGTCGAAAGCTACGCACGGGCCGCCCTGGTCACCCCCGGCAACCGCTACAACCGCCGCTGGGAGGAGCGCGCCGGCACCCCCGCCGAGCGCATCCGCACCGTCTACAACGGCGTCGACCCGGAGGCCTTCCCGCCCGCCGGCCCCGAGCCGGAGGTGCCCACCCTCAGCTGGGCCGGCCGGGTCGACCCGATCAAGGACCTGGAGACGCTGATCCGGGCCTTCGGCATCGTGCGCGCCGAGATACCCGGCGCCCGGCTGCGGCTCTTCGGCGGCACCCCCGCCGGCGGCGCCGCCTACCGGGAGCGCTGCGAGGCCCTCGCCGCCGAACTCGGCATCGGCGACGCCGTGGTCTTCGAGGGCCGCGTCGACGACATCCGCGACGCCTACGCGGCGGGCAACGTCGTCATGCTGTCCAGCATCAGCGAGGGCTTCCCGTTCACCCTCATCGAGGCGATGTCCTGCGGCCGGGCCACCGTCTCCACCGACGTCGGCGGCGTCCGCGAGGCCGTCGGCGACACCGGGCTGGTCGTCCCGCCGCGCGAGCCCGAGGCGATGGCGAAGGCCGCGCTCGAACTGCTCCGCGACGCCGACCGCCGCGCCGAGATGGGCCGCGGCGCCCGGATGCGCGTCATCGAGCAGTTCACCCTCCGCCAGACCATCGACTCCTTCCGCGACATCTACAGCGAACTCGACCGCCGCGACCGCTTCCGCACGGCCCGCGACGACGGCCCGTTCGACTGGTGGACGCCCGCCCAGCGCGAGACGGCGGAGGTCGCAGCCGGTGCCGCCCGCTCGGCCGTCGGAGCCGCCGGATGAGCACCCTGCTGAACCTCTCCGAGGACGGGCCGCGCCCCGAGGACACCGTCGTCCTGCAGCTGCCGCCGGCCCGCCGCAAGAAGGCCGCGAAGCCGGACGAGACGCTCGCCCTGCGCGTCCCGCCGCCCGAGGAGCTCACCGGCAAGGCCGCCGGCACCCTCCGCAACCCCGACGAGACGCTCGCCCTGCGGATCGTCGAGCCCGGTGCCGCCGGACGCGGCGCAGCGGAGCCCGTGCCGCTGCCCGAGGACCCGCTGGACGAACTCGCCGAGCGGCTCGCCGACGTCTGCGCCCGCGCCGTCCACCCCTTCGAGATCGCCGCCGTCCTGGAGTCCGACGGACTGACGGACGAACAGGCCGCCGTCCGCTACGGCCGCACCGACTCCTTCTCCATCGCGGAGGAGCTCTTCGCCCGCACCGAGCGGCGCCACCCCGCGCCGCCGGAGCCGCACGACCCCTGGCAGGCCGACCCGCTGCGCACCGTGCTGCGCGGCCTGCTGTTCGCCCTGCCCGGCCTCGCCTACCTTCCGACCGCACCGTTCCTGCAGTCCGGCGGCGCCGGCAGCGCCCTCGCGCTGACCGCACTGGTCGGCTGGAGCCTCAACCAGGCGCTCGCCCACCGGGCGTACGCCTGGCGCTCGCTCGGTGCCCGGGCCGCGGTCGGCCGCAGCCTGCTGCGCGGCGGTCTCACCGCCACCGCGCTCGGCACCGGCGCGGCCGCCCTCGCCAGGGCGGACACCGCGGTACTGCTGTTCGCCGCGGGGCAGTCGCTCTACCTCGCCTCGGCCACCGTGCTGCTGGTGACCCGGCGGGCCAAGCGGCTGATGGGCGCGCTCGTACCGACCACCGCCGGTGCGGCCGCCACCCTCGCGGTCGACCTGCCGAACTGGCTGCGGATCGCCGGCCCGGCGCTGTCGCTCCTGCTCGCCGCCGTCTTCGCCGGCATCGAGATCGGGCAGCGGCTCAAGGCCGGCGACAAGACGCCGGAGGCGGGCGTGCCGCTCGCCGACAGCCTGCCGCACGGCCTGTTCGGCCTCGCCGTCGGCGCGCTGGTGATCACCGCCTCGTTCGGCGACCCCTGGCGGCCCGCGGTGCCCGGCGGCGCCTCGGCCGCCGTCGCGCTGACCCTCACCATGGGGCTCGCGGAATGGCTGCTCTTCCGGTTCCGCAGCCGCTCGGTGACGGCGCTGTACACCAGCACCACCGCCGACCAGTTCCGCAACCGCACCGACCGCACGCTCGTCAGGCTCCTCGCGGGCTACCTCGTCGTCCTCGCCGCCCTCGGCACCGGCGCCGCACTGCTCTGGACGGGCGCCCTGCCCGACCCGGTGCAGCTCGGCGGACTGCTGCTGCTCGGCGCCCTGCTCTGGACGGCCCTGCTCCTCCAGGTCTTCGGCG
This sequence comes from Kitasatospora sp. NPDC085895, assembly GCF_040702125.1. Taxonomy (NCBI): domain Bacteria; kingdom Bacillati; phylum Actinomycetota; class Actinomycetes; order Kitasatosporales; family Streptomycetaceae; genus Kitasatospora; species Kitasatospora sp. NPDC085895. The sequence continues at coordinate 20,553 of NZ_JBFBJY010000091.1, forward strand.
CCGTGTGGCCGCCCGCACTGATATGCACCGCGGCCGCCGTCGCGGAGAGCACCGCCGGCGCGCTGGACCCGGCCCGGGCCACCCCGGCCAGGCTTGCCGCCACCGGCCTCGCCGTCGGCGCGCTGGTCCTCGCCGCCCGCGCCAGAACCGGCCGCGTCACCGCGCACAGATGACGCGCACCGCGCACGGCTGACGCGCCACCCGCCCGAACGGGCCCGTGCCGCACCGACGGCACCACGTACCCCCCCCACCGCGCGCCCCGTGCAGGGGCCCGCGAGCCACACCCACACGTCCACACCACCGGAGGCTCGCCCATGAGCAGCACCACCGCCACCACCGCCGCCGTCACCGGAGCCGAGGGCTTCATCGGCTCCCACCTGGTCGAGAAGCTCGTCGCCGACGGCCACCGGGTCCGCGCGATGGTCCAGTACAACTCCTTCTCCTCGTTCGGCTGGCTGGAGACCCTGAGCCAGGACGTCCTGGACAACGTGGAGATCGTGCTCGGCGACGTCCGCGACCCAGGCTCGGTGACCGGCCTGGTCAAGGGCACCGACGCGGTGTACCACCTGGCCGCGCTCATCGCGATCCCGTACTCCTACCAGGCCCCGCACTCCTACGTGGAGACCAACGTCACCGGCACCCTCAACGTGCTGGAGGCCGTCCGCCACCTGGAGATCCCGCGCCTGGTGCACACCTCCACCAGCGAGACCTACGGCACCGCGCAGACCGTCCCGATCACCGAGGACCACCCGATCAACACCCAGTCCCCGTACGCGGCCTCCAAGGCCGGCGGCGACCGGCTCGCGGACAGCTACCACGCCAGCTTCGAGACCCCCGTGGTGACGCTCCGTCCGTTCAACACCTTCGGCCCGCGTCAGTCCATGCGCGCCGTCATCCCGACCGTCATCGGCCAGGTCGCGGCGGGGGAGCGCACCATCACCCTCGGCGACCTCCGCCCCACCCGCGACTTCCTCTACGTCAAGGACACCGCCGCCGCGTTCGCGACCGTCGGCACCGCCCCCGCCGAGCAGGTCGTCGGCCGCACCTTCAACGCCGGCACCGGCGGCGAGATCTCCGTCGGCGACCTGGTCACCCTGGTCGGCAAGCTGATGGACGCCGACCTGACGGTCCGTGAGGACACCGACCGCATCCGCCCCGCCGCCTCCGAGGTCATGCGCCTGGTCGCCGACGCCACCCGCCTGCGCGAGGCCACCGGCTGGGCCCCCGCCCACTCCCTGGAGGAGGGCCTGCTGCACACCATCGAGTTCTTCCGCGACCCGGCCAACCTGGCCCGCTACAAGACCGACCTGTACAACGTCTGACCCGCGCCCCGCCACCACCGCACACAGACAAGGAGCACCAGCATGCACGCTGTCATCCTGGCCGGCGGCAAGGGCGTCCGCCTGCGCCCGTACACCACCGCGCTGCCCAAGCCGCTCGTGCCCATCGGCGACCAGCACGCCATCCTCGAGATCGTCATGCGCCAGCTCGTCGCGGCCGGATTCGAGAGCTGCACCCTCGCCATCGGCCACCTCGGCCACATCATCCGCGCGTACGTCGGCGACGGGTCGCAGTGGGGCATCGACGTCTCCTACACCACCGAGGAGACCCCGCTCGGCACCATGGGCCCGCTGCTCACCATGCTCGACACCCTGCCCGAGCACTTCCTCGTCATGAACGGCGACGTCCTCACCGACCTCGCCTACGGCGACGTGCTCAAGCAGCACATCGACGCCGAGGCGCCGCTCACCATCGCCACCTACGCCCGCAAGGTCAACATCGACTTCGGCGTCCTCACCACCGAGCAGGGCCGGGTCACCGAGTTCCGCGAGAAGCCCAGCATGGACTACCACGTCTCGATGGGCGTCTACGGCCTCTCCAAGACCACCCTCACCCAGTACACCCCCGGCAAGCCGCTCGGCTTCGACGACCTCGTCCTCGACCTGCTGGACGCCGGAACCCCGCCGCAGGCCTACGAGTTCAACGGCTACTGGCTGGACATCGGCCGCCCCGACGACTACGACCGGGCCAACGCCGACTTCCTCGAGAACCGCGACCTGCTGCTGCGGGGTGCCTGACCCATGGACGTCCTCGTCCTCGGAGCCACCGGCTTCCTGGGCGGCCACATCGCCGAGCACCTGCGCACCTTCCCCGGTGCGCGGGTGCTCCGTGCCGGCCACTCCGCCGCCGCCGACCTGCGGATCGACCTCGCCAACGAGACCGTCGAGGGCCTCGCCGCACTGCTCGCCGACCTCCGCCCCGCCGCGGTGGTGAACTGCGCCGGAGCCGTCACCGGCGACGCCCTGCTGCAGACCGGCCTCAACGCCCGCGGCCCCGCCGTGCTCGCCGCCGCCCTACGCGCGGCACTGCCCGGCACCCGGCTCGTCCACCTCGGCTCCGCCGCCGAGTACGGCGCCTGCGAGCACGGCAGCTCGCTCGCCGAGACCGCCGCCCCGCGGCCCGGCGGCCTGTACGGCGCCACCAAGCTCGCCGGCACCCTGGCCGTCGCCGATGCCGCCGCCGAAGGCCAGGACGCCGTGGTGCTACGGGTGTTCAACCCGATCGGCCCCGGTGCGCCCGGCACCTCGCTGGCCGGCCGGCTCGCCGCCGAACTCCGCCGGGTCGGCCCGGACGGCACCGTCACCCTCGGCGACCTCTCCGCGCACCGCGACTTCGTGGACGCCCGCGACGTCGCCCGCGCGGTCGGCACCGTACTCGCCGCCGCCCATCCGCTGCCCCCGGTGGTCAACATCGCCGGCGGCGAGGCCCGGCCCGTCCGCGCCGTCGCCGACGCCCTGGTCGCCGCCGCGCGGTTCGGCGGCCGGATCGAGGAGCACGGCGCCGGATCCGAGCGCTCCGCCGCCGTCTCCTGGCAGCAGGCCGACATCTCCACCGCCCGCGCGCTGGGCTGGGAGCCGCGGACCACGCTCGCCGACTCGCTGGCCGACCTCTGGCACGGCCTGAAGGCCGCCGAGGACGCCACGAACGGGACCCCGAACGACAGCCGGGGGCGCGCCGCCTGATGGAGGAGCGACTGCTGGTACCGCTCTACGTGCACCCGGCCGAGGACCCGTCCGCCTGGCGGGCCCTCGTCCGGGCCGCACCGCGCCTGTACGGCGTCGTCGTCAACGCCGCCGACGGCCCCGGCGAGGCACCCGACCCGGTGCTCGCCGAACCCGTCGCCGAACTCCGCGAGGCCGGGGTCCGCATCCTCGGCTACGTCGACACCGGCTACGGCCGCCGCCCGCACGCCGCCGTGGCCGAGGACCTCCAGCGCCACCGCGCCTGGTACGGCACCGACGGCGTCTACTTCGACCAGGCGTGCACCGACCCGGCGTTCCTGCCCTACCAGCGGCGGCTCACCGTCGCCGCCCGCGCCCTGGGCTGCGAGAGCGTCGTCCTCGGCCACGGCACCCACCCCGACCCGGCCTACGCCGACGGCGGGGTTGCCGACCTGCTGGTCACCTTCGAGGGAGACTGGCAGGCGTACGAGGCGGCGCCCGTACCGCGCTGGACGGCCGACCACCCGCCGGAGCTCTTCTGCCACCTGGTGCACGGCGTGCCGTCCGGCCGGCTGCGCGCCGTCCCCCGCGAGGCCAGGCTGCGCGGCGCCGCCGTCCACTACGCGACACCGGGCGACGGCGACAACCCGTGGCGGACGCTGTCGCCGGCCCTGACACCGGCCCTCGCGGGGCCCGCCCTCACGCCCACCCGGACGGAGACCGACCCATGACCCGCCGCCACCCCGCCGCCCTCGCCGCGGCCGCCCTGCTGCTCACCCTCGCCGGGTGCTCCGGCGGGGGCGGCGACGACGACGGCCCCGACCCGGACGAGCCCACCGCGGCGCCGTCCGGTACGGCGAACCCGGCACCGTCCGGGTCCGCGAGCGCGAGCGGCACCTCCTCGGCGGGCCCCTCGCCGACCCCGGGCAACGACACGGCCCCCTCCGGCAGCCCGACCGGCGGCCGCCCGACCACGGCCGCCCGCTGGCAGCCCGCCCCGCGCGCGGCCTGGCAGTGGCAGCTCGACGGCCGCGTCGACACCGGCGTCGACGTGCCGGTCTACGACATCGACGGCTTCGAGAACGACGCTGCCACGGTCGCCGCGCTGCACGCCAAGGGCCGCAAGGTCATCTGCTACGTCAACGTCGGCGCGTACGAGGACTACCGCTCCGACGCCAAGAGCTTCCCCAAGACCGTCCTCGGCGGGGCGAACGGCTGGAAGGGCGAGTCCTCACTGGACATCCGCCGCACCGACGTCCTGCTGCCGCTGATGGCCAAGCGCTTCGACATGTGCCGCGACAAGGGCTTCGACGGCGTCGAACCGGACCTGGTGGAGAACTACCGCGCCGACACCGGATTCCAGATCAGCGCCGGCGACCAGCTCACCTACAACAAGGCCATCGCCAAGCTCGCCCACGACCGCGGCCTCGCCGTCGGCCTCAAGAACGACCTCGACCAGATCCCCGCCCTGGTCGGCGACTTCGACTTCGCCGTCAACGAGCAGTGCGCCGAGTTCGACGAGTGCGACGCCCTCAAGCCCTTCATCGCGGCCGGCAAGGCGGTCTTCCACGTCGAGTACAAGACGCCCAACGCACAGTACTGCGCCAAGAGCCGCCAGATCGGCCTCAGCTCCATGACCAAGCACCTGGAGCTCGACGCCTGGCGGCAGCCCTGCTGATGACCCCCCTTCCGCCGGGTACGGCCCTGCGCCATGATGATCCGTCCCTTGCGAACGGAGCACCATGCACATCACGGTCAGCTACGAGACCACCCCGCAGGAACGCGTGCGCGCCTTCCAGCAGGCGCTGGCGAAACCGCGGAAGAACGCCTGGACGGCGGTCGTCTGTCTCCTGCTGCTCGGTCAGCTCGAGATCTGGAGCTTCGGGGACGTCACGCTCGGCACCTGGTCCTCACTCATGGCTCTCGGACTCCTGGCCCACCTCACCATCGGCACCCGGTCGGCGGCCCGTCAGCAGACGCCGAGCGTTCCAGGTGCCACCGAGGTCACCGTCACCGAGACCGGGGTGACCGTCAGGCGTCCGGGCCACACCACGGAGATCGCCTGGTGGTCCGTCCGGTTCGTGGAGACCGCGGACTTCTTCCTGCTCCTCCACGCTCCGAAGTTCTTCACCCCGATCCTCAAGCGGGGCTTCACCCCGGAGCAACTGGCGGAAGTGCGCGCCCTCGCCGCGGCGGGCCGGCCGCCGCAGCCGGTCGGACTGACCCGCGCCCGGCCGGCGGGCTGACGGCAACCGGGCGACCCCTGCCGGGCCACCGGCCCGCGGATCGCCGACGGCCCGCGGCGTCAGATCGCGTAGGCGCCGCGCGGCACGCCCTCGGCGACGCCGACGGGCGTCAGGGCGATCATCGGCGTGCCCCGCACCGCGGTGTGCGGTCCGATCGCCAGCGGATCGATGCTCAGCGTCGCAGCGATCCCGCGTGCGAGATCGAACGCCTCCCACCGCCACTCGTCCTCGGCCGCGTCGAGGTCCTCGCGGACGGTGTCGTCCCAGGGAACGGGCAGTCCCAGTCCGGCGCGCCGGGCTCGCTCGTACTCCAGCGGCTCGCCGAGGGTCCACAGCCCGTCGTCGGGTTCGCCGGCCTCCTGGTAGCGGCGCACCACCGTGCCGTTCTCGGCGACCAGCCAGGCCGAGCCGTCGTTCTGCGCGCCGAAGTAGTACGCCTGGGCGCGGCCGTAACGTGCGCTCAGCTCGATGCACTGCTCCCGCAACTCCTCGCCGCGCTCCGCGTCGCACGGGTCGCACCACGCACCGGCCACCAGCGTCCAGCCGTCCAGCTCGGGCGTCACGAACACCCGGCCCAGCGGGCTGCCCGGCTCGTCGTCACCGAAGCCGTGGACGTCCGCGTCCAGGATCGCGTTGCCCAGCTCGAAGGTCACCGGCCGCGGCTCGGTCAACCCGAGGATCCGCATGATGCCCGGCTGGTCGCCGCCCGCCACCGCGATCCAGTACAGCCAGCAGGCGTTGAGCGGCTGCGGCCGGTCGGCGGTCAGCTTGATCCGGACCAGCCGTTCGACGGCGGCCGTGTCCCGCGCGGAGAGCAGCGGTTCGCCGCCGATCTCGGCCAGCGCCGTCAGTGCGGCCGACCTCAGCAGCCCCGGCCCGGAACGCCGGATCCGCTGCAGGGCGGGGACGGCCCGCGCCCCGAGCTCCTCGACGACGATGCGTGCCTGACACGCCACCCTGCCCTCCGGGTCGCCGAACAGCGCGAGCAGGGCGGGGAGGGCGGGGAGGGCGTCCGTCCCGGCCGCATCCCGGGACCGGAGAGCGCGCACGGCCTGCTCCCGCACCATCGGGTCGGGGTGGGAGAGGGCCGCCGTGCACGGGTCGGGCGGGGTGTCGGTCATGACGGTGCTCCTGCTGTTCGGGGCTCGGTGTCCGGCCGTCCCGGGCCGACCGGGACGGCCGGTCAGCCGTCGGCCCGCTGGTGCTGCTCCGGCAGGCTGCTCTCCGGGTGCACCCAGAGCAGCACGTTGCCGGGCCCGCCCCGCTCCCGCTCCGACCGGAAGAACTCCAGGACCTCCCGGTCGGAGTGGCGCAGGCTGAAGTGCGTCAGCACGAACAGCGTCTGCGGGTGCGCCTCGACCACCGGCCGCAGCCGGCTCCACACCGTGTGCCCGACCCGGTCGGCCCGCTCCAGCTCGGCGTCGTCCAGGTAGGTGCACTCGGTGATCACCACCGGGTACTCCAACAGCCACGGGTTCCGGTCGAAGACGTTCACACGGGTGTCGCCGAGGTAGGCGAACAGCGGACGGACGACCTCCCGGTCGACCTCGGCGCCCTCCCGGCGGCGCTGCGCCACGATCCGTCCGAACTCCGCGCCACGCCCCTCGGCGAGCAGCGTCCGCCGCAGCTCCTCGTACTCGGCGGCGAGGGCCGTCCGCATCTCCGAGAAGGCGTACCCGACGCACGGCACCTTGTGTTCGCACTCCACCACCCGGACCCGGTGGCCGCCGCGGCCGAAGGAGAACTCCTCGCCGCCCCGGACCCCGTGCAGCCGGTGCCCGGCGAGTGCCGGGTCGTAGTCCGGACCGTGGTTCAGCTCGGCCGAGGCGCGCAGGTGGGACTCCACGTACGGGACCGCCGCGGCGGGCAGGTGGATGTCGACCCCGGAGGCCTTGGCGGCGAGGAAGTCGAGGTCCTTGGCGTGGTCGGCGTGGGTGTGGGTGAGGAAGACGGTGTCCGGCTGCCGTCCCTCGCAGAGTCCGGCGTCGAGGCTGCAGCGCAGTTCGGGGACGTGGAAGAAGGTCTTGTCGTTGGCCCGCGAGTAGCCGGTGAGGGTCAGCCCGGTGCCGGGGATCCGCCAGGTCTTCCACTGCCGGAAGGGATGGCCGGCCGTCAGCCGCTCGGGATGGTCGGCCTGCCGCTCGGGCGCCTGCGTCATCGGAAGTCCTCCATGTCGTCCGCGGGGCGGGCGGTGGATCGGCCGCCGTGATCGGGTGCGGCGCCGATCGTAGCGGCCGGGCCCGCGGCCGTCCCGGGACTTTCCCGGTGGTGTGCGGCCGGCGACACGATCCGCGCGATCCACGTCCGACGCCGCCCGGACGGCGCCGGATCGACCGGATCGGCCGGGCTCCGCATCCAACCGTCCCGGCCGACCGTTCAGCGATGTCCGGTGGGTGAGCGCTATCTGACGATGCGTCGGGATGTGGGAGCGCTGACATCGATCCGTTGACGGAGCATCCTCACGACTCCTTGACACCCCTGGGGGGCACTCCTATCTTCCCCTGAGAGAGCGCTCTCTCATGCGGTGCCGCCGCCCCACCCGGGCACCGTGCGCTCAGGCTCCGACCCCCACCCGATTGGAGAGCCATGAGTCCCACCGTGCTGCGGTCCTCCCGACCGCGCCCGCAGATCCACCGCCGTGCCGCCTGGCGGCGCCGTCTGGTGGCCCTGGCCGCCGCCGTCCTCACCGCGGGCGCGGTGCTGACCGGCACCTCCGGCCCGGCGCAGGCCGTCGACCAGCCGATCTCGCAGGGCCGGCCGGTCACCGCCTCCTCGGTCGAGAACGCCGCCTACCCGGCCTCGCTGGCCGTCGACGGCAACGACGGCACCCGCTGGTCCAGCGCCGCCGCCGACAACCAGTGGATCCGGGTCGACCTCGGCGGGAACGCCGCGATCGACCGCATCGTCCTCGGCTGGGAGGCCGCCTACGCCAGCGCCTACCAGGTCCAGGTCTCCGCGAACGGCAACGACTGGCTGACCGTCCGCCAGGTCACCGGCGCCACCGGCGGCCGGCAGACCCTCGACCTGGCCGTCACCGGCCGGTACGTGCGCGTCCTGGCCACCGCCCGCGCCACCGTCTGGGGCGTCTCGCTCTGGGAGTTCCAGGTCTACGGCTCGGTCGGGACCCAGGGCGTGCCGCCGGGCGCCGTGCGGGTCGCCGAGTTCCTCGCCGACTGCCCGTTCAGCCACCGCCTGCCCGACGACCCGATCGTCTTCCCCGGCCTGCCCGGCGCCTCGCACATGCACAGCTTCTTCGGCAACGCGGCCACCGACGCCAACTCCGACCTCGGCCGGCTGGAGCAGTCCGGCGGCACCTGCAACCCCGCCGTCGACACCTCCTCCTACTGGGTGCCGACCCTGTACGCCGACAACGTCCCGGTCGAGCCCACCGGCACCACCTTCTACTACCTCGGCGAAGGCGTCCGCGACGACGTCATCGCACAGACCCAGCCGCTGCCGCGCGGCCTGCGGATCGTCGCCGGCAACGCCAAGGCCACCGGACCGAACGACAACAGCACCGCCCGCTGGTCCTGCCTGCACGCCGGCGAGGTCAGCCCCTCGCACGACTTCGTCAACTGCCCGGCGGGATCGATGCTGGAGTCCTACCTCGACTTCCCGCAGTGCTGGAACGGCAAGGACCTCGACTCCGCCGACCACAAGAGCCACATGTCCTACCCGGTCAACGGCGCCTGCCCGGCCAGCCACCCGATCCCGGTGCCCAAGCTCCGCCAGGTGCTGCGCTACCCGGTGACCGGCGACCCGTCGCGGCTGCGGCTGGCCTCAGGGTCCGGCTACACGATGCACGGCGACTTCTTCAACGTCTGGCCGGCGGCCGAGATGGCCCGCCGGGTCCGGGACTGCATCGATCCGATCGTCAAGTGCGGTGCCAACGGTACGGCCTGACCCGACGACCCCTCCGGGTGCGGCGAGGAGTCCCTTCCCCGCCGCACCCGGAGGCCCAGGAGGAACGATGAGACGAGCCTTCGTCGCCGCGGCCGGGGCCGCCCTCGCGGTGTGCGGCGCCCTGGCGGCGGTCGCCCGGCCGTCGGACCGGCCCGCGGCTGCCGTGGCGGTCCCGGCCTCCCCTTCTGCCACCGCATTCAACCCGACCGACGCGGCCTGGCTGCAACTGCTGGTGCCGATGACCGAACAGAACGTCCGGCTGGCCGAGTTGACCGCGGAGCGGGCCACCGGCCCCGAACTCCGCTCGCTCGCCTCGGAGATCGCCGCCGGAGGCCGCGGCGACCTGGATCGACTGCAGGAACTGACCCGGCTCGGCGGGGTTTCCGGCGACAACCCGCACACCGGCCACGACATGCCCGGCTTCACCACCGCCGCCGAGTACGCCGAGGCCGAGCGGACCGCAGGCGCCGACTTCGACCGCTACGCCGTCCTGCACCTGCGCGAGTACCTGGAGCAGTCCGTCCGCCTCGCCGACTCCGAGTCCACCGTCGGTGCCGCGGCGTCCACCCGGCAACTCGCCGCCGACCTGCGCCGCACCCGCGTCGCCCAACTCGCCCGCCTGGGCCCCTGAACCGCTGCCGTCCCGGGCACCCGCCGCTCACGTGCCGACCTCGCCGGCGGCTCGCTGCACCCGTGGCTCGCCGCACCCGTGGAACCGACGCGGCGGCAGCCGGGCCTCTGCCCTGGAGACCCGGCTGCCGCGGTACTCGTTCCGGGGTGCGTCAGCTGACGTTCACCGCGGCCCAGGCGGCGGCGACCTGGGCGTACTCGGTGGAACCGGCGCCGTAGAGGTCCGACGCCGCGTTCAGGGTCGCGGTGCGCGCCCCCTTGTAGTTGGTGGTGGAGGTCAT
>NZ_JBFBJY010000092.1:0-29936 GCF_040702125.1 Kitasatospora sp. NPDC085895
TGGCCCCCAATGCACCCCACCTCCGCCGCCGCCCCCCGCGCGGCCCCCCCCACCCCCGCCCGGGGCGCCCCCCCCGGGGCGGGCCCCCGCGCCGTGCGTGCTTCAGGTCAGGGGCAGTTGGTGATCGTGCCGAGCGGCTCGAAGGTCTCGTCGGTCTTCTTGCCGCCCTCGGCCGGCTGTTCCCCGGCCGGCCCCTCGGGCTGCTCGGCGAGGACCGAAAGCGCCTGCTCGATCGCACTGGGGTCGACCGGAGCAACGGCGTGCTCGGCGGCGACGGGCTCGGTCGGGGTGGTGGTCTCGTCGGCCATGGTGCGCCGCCTTTCAGGTCATCAGATATCGGCGCTCTGGATCGTCCCGGGCGCCAGCCCAGTATCGTAGGGGTCGTTAAATGTCTTATAAACGTCCCGTCCTGCGCACGGTTCGCGGATGTTTGCGCGCTTCCTCATAAGCTGACGCCCCGCCATTCGGCCGGGGGACGCCACAGGGAACCACCGACAGACGCCTTCGGGGGAGGACATGGAGCTTCAGGGGACGCCCCCGGCCGACGCGCTGCGCTTCCAGGTGCTCGGCCCCGTCCAGGCCTGGCGCGGGGACGAGCAGCTCGCGCTGGGTTCGCCGCAGCAGCAGGCGGTGCTGGCGGCCCTGCTGCTCAACCGGGGCCGGCCGGTGACCACCGACGACCTGGTGGACGGCATCTGGGGCGACCGTACCCCGCCGCAGGCGGTGGCCGCGCTCCGCACCTACATTTCACGCCTGCGTTCCGTCATCGAGCCCAACCGGGCCGTACGCAAACCGGCCGAGATCCTGGTCTCGGTCAGCGACGGCTACGCGCTGCGCATCCCGGACGGCTCGCTCGACCTCGCCGCATTCGAGAACCGGGTCGCCCGGGCCGCCGACGCCCGCGCCGACGGAGACTTCCGCGCCTCCCACGAATCGCTGCTGGCGGCACTCGCCCTGTGGCGCGGCAGACCGCTGCCCGGTGTGCCCGGGCCGTACGCCGAGGCGCAGCGCACCAGGCTGTCCGAGCGGCAGCTCACGGTCGCCGAGGAGCGCTGCGCGGTCGCGCTGGAGGTGGGCCTGCACGCCGAGGTGGTCTCCGAGTTGAGCTCGCTCGCCGCGGCGCACCCGCTCCGGGAGCGGCTGCGCGAGCTGCTGATGCTCGCCCTGTACCGGTGCGGCCGACAGGCGGAGTCGCTCGGCGTCTACGCGGACACCCGCAAACTGCTCATCGACGAGCTCGGCGTGGAGCCCGGCAGTGGGCTCGCCGCCATGCACGCCCGGATCCTGGCCGGCGACCCCGCGCTGATGCCCGCCGTGGCGGCGGCCGCACCGCTCGCCGACGAGGAACCGCCGGCCTTCGTCCCGCCCGCCCAACTGCCCGCTGACGTCTCCGACTTCAGCGGCCGCAGCAAGATCGTGAGCGAGCTCCGGGACGTGCTGCGCGGCGGCTCCGGCCAGGCCGTGGTGGTCACCTCGCTGGCCGGCATCGGCGGCGTCGGCAAGACCACGCTCGCGGTGCACGTCGCCCACGGCCTGCGTCCGGACTTCCCGGACGGCCAGCTGTACGTGGACCTGCGCGGCGCCGGCGCCTCGCCCGCCGACCCGGCCGTGGTGCTCGGCGACTTCCTGCACGCGCTGGGCGCGCCCGACGCCCCGGACTCCCTCGACCAGCGCGCGGCGCTCTACCGCTCGCTGCTGGCCGACAAGCGGATGCTGATCCTGCTCGACAACGCCAGGGACGCGCGGCAGCTGACGCCGCTGATCCCCGGTGTCTCGGGCAACGCCGTGATGGTGACCAGCCGGTCGAGGCTGGCCGAGATCCCCGGCGCCCACCTGGTGGACATCGAGGAGCTCAGCCCCGATGAGGCGCTGGCCCTGTTCTCCGCGATCGTCGGCCACGAGCGGGTGGCGGCCGAGCCCGCGGCCGCGCTGGCCGTGGTGACCGCCTGCGGCTTCCTGCCGCTCGCCGTCCGCATCGCCGCCGCCCGGCTGGCGAGCCGCCCCCGTTGGAGCGTCTCCGACCTGGCCCGTCGGTTAGCCGACCAGCGCAACCGCCTCCAGGAGCTCCAGCTCGGCAACCTCGCGGTGGAGACCACCATCGGCCTCGGCTACGCCCAGTTGCAGCCGGACGAGGCCCGGGCCTTCCGCCTGCTGTCCGTGGTCGACTCGCCGGACCTGCCGCTGCCGGCCGTCGCCGCGCTGCTCGGCACCGGCGAGCGGGAGGCGGAGGACCTCGCCGAGGCGCTCGTCGAGGCCAACATGCTGGAGTGCTTCACCCCGGGCCGGTACCGCTACCACGACCTGCTCCGGCTGTTCGCACAGCGGCAGAACGAGAAGCTCGGCGACATCGCCGAGCAGCGGGCCGCCCTGCTGCGGCTGCTCGACGTGCTGCTCGCCACCATGCAGAACGCGGCGCACGTCATCGAGCCCGACGACCTGCTGACGGAACTGCTCCACCAGCCGGCGTCGCCGGGCCTCCGGCTGGACGACAGCGAAACCGCTCGCGCCTGGATCAGGTCCGAGGCAGCGCTGCTGCTCAGCAGTGTGGAGGCGGTCGTCGGAGAGCCCCTGGAGCTGTTGCGGCCGGCCCTCGACCTGGTGCTCATCCTGCGCGCCTTGGTCGAGGACCCGACGCTCGGTCCGCGGATCCGTTCCGCGCTCCTGGCGGCGGCCGACAACGCGCAGGAGCATCGCGACACCGCCAGCCTCGCCCGGGTCCGCTACGCCGTCGGGCACCTCCACCAGATGGCCGGTGAGCTCCAGGAGGCCGAGGTCTCGCTCCGGCAGAGCCTGGCGCTCCTGCCCGCGGAGACGGTGACCCTGTTGCGCAGCTCGGCGGCGAACCAGCTGGCCATCGTCCTGATCCTGGCCGGCCGGCCCGCCGAGGCGCTGCCGTTCTACCAGCTGGCGCACGCGATCAGCCGTGACCTGGGGGCGGCGGTCTCCGAGGCCCGCCTGCTGGCGAACATGGCACGGGCGTACGTGGGGCTGGACCGGCACGAGGAGGCGGTGGAGTCCGCCCGGGCGGCGGTGATGGCCGCCCGGACGTCGGGCAACACGCCCTGCCTGGCGGACACCCTCTACCAGCTCGGTGTGGTGCTGCGGGCGACCGGTTCGACGGCGGAGGCCGCGGAGCACCTGCGCGAGGCGCACGGGCTGTACCAGTCCCAGCAGTACCGCTTCTGGGAGGGCTACTCGCTGGCCCGGCTGGCGGCCTGCCTGGTGGACGAGGCGCAGTACTCGGAGGCGGCCGCCGCGGCCGGGGAGTCGCTGTCGATCGCGCAGGAGATCGACGCCGCCTACTGCCAGGGCCTGGCCAATGCCGCGCTGGGCGAGGCGCTCCTGGAGCTGGGGCAGCCCGCTCGCGGGCTGGCCTGTCTCCAGGAGGCGCACTCGGTCTTCAGCCGGCTCGGTGTGCCCGAGGCCCAGCCCGTGCGGGACCTCATCGCGGTGCAGGAGCACACCGAGCCCTTCTCTCCCCCCGCGCCGTAGGCCGTCCGTCCCCCCGACGGGCGGCCCCTCCCCCTTGGGGCGCCGGCGCTCCCGCAGCCCCCCGGCTGCGGGAACGCTTTGACGCTTCCCCGGCGCTGAGAACACTCTGGCAGTTGCCGATTGACGTTCGATAAACGCCCAGATGCACGGTGTTTCCGCAGGTCAGAGCAGTTGTCCGGCGCACGCCGACAACTGCACCACCCTGGTCCGCTCCGGTGTGCCCCCGCGGCCCGGGCCCGTTTCGTCCGAAACGCGGCCAACTGCGTCCGACTGCGGCGAGTTGGCCGGAAAGGGGCCCCACGGCGCAGTGATCACGCTTATCCTCGAAGGCCAGCAGACACATCGACAAACCGACGCGGGGGCGGACACTGTGGCGGGCCTCGCCCGCCGGGGAGCCAGGTGGAGAGAGAGGTGCCCAGGGCGTGACAACCGGACAGATCTCGGACCCGGCACACGCCGGGCACCGGCGCCGTTCCGAACGGGCCCTGCAGGCCGTCGCCTTCGACGCGATCGGCCCGCGCTACGACGAGGTCTTCCCGGACCGCACCGGCCAGACCGCCTGCGGCGACTGGCTGCTCAACGAACTCGCCCTCGGTGCCCGGGTGCTGGACGTCGGCTGCGGCACCGGCGAGCCGACCGCCCGCCAACTCGCCGACGGCGGACTGCGGGTGACCGGCATCGACCTCTCGGACGGGATGCTGGCGGCCGCCCGCAGGGCCGTGCCGGAGGCCGAACTGCACCGGATGGACATGTACGACCTGGCGACCCCGCGGGCCGCCGCGGCCTGGGGCGTGCCGCAGCTCGGCCCCGACGCGGCCGGCTCCTTCGCCGCCGCCACCGCGTTCTTCTCGCTCGTCCTGCTGCCGCGGGCGGAGATCGCCGCGGTGCTGGGCCGGGTCCGCACCCTGCTGCGGCCGGGCGGGCTGCTGGCGCTCGGCACGGTCGAGGCCGACCTCGACGACGCGCCGCTGCCGTTCCTCGGCCGCGAGCTGCGGATCAGCGGCTACCTGCGCGAGGAGCTGGTCCAGACGCTGGCCGCGGCCGGGTTCGAGGTCGAGGCCTGCACCGGCCACCCGTACGCGCCCGCGTCGACCGCCCTGCCGCCGGAGGAACAGCTCTTCCTGCGCTGTCGGCGCACCACCTGAGAGACCAGCCGGCCCGACCACCCTCGACATCTCAAGAACGGGCAGCCCGTGCGCGACCACTCCTCGCCCCAGGCAGGGCGGCCGACCGCCGCCGTGCCACTGGTCGGCGCCCAGCGCTCCGCACCGCCGCACCGGGACGAACGGCCCGGCCTCGCCGAACGGCTCGGGTACCTGGAGACGGCCACCCGGCGGATCAACGGCTCGCTGGACCTGCGCACCACCCTGCGCGACCTGGGCCGCTCGCTCGTCCCGGCCCTCGCGGACGCCGCCGTGGTGCACCTGCGCGACCCGCTGCCGCCGGTCGAACGCGACCCCGGACCGCCCACCGCACTCCGGCTGCACCACGGCCACGGCACCCGGCTCGGCCGGCGCTCCCGGCTGTGCCGGCCGGCGCCCGGCGGCCCGCTCGCCCGGATGCTGACGGGCCAGGCGCCGTACGGGCCCGCGGTGCTCGGCACCCCGGCCGCGGACCGGCTGCGCCCGCTGCTCACCGAGCTGTACGGCGCCCGCACCCTCGGCCGGCTCGCCGCCGGCACGGCCCTGCTGCTCCTGCCGCTGCGCGGACGCAAGGCCGTGCTCGGCCTGCTGCTGCTGATCCGCCGCCCGGGCAAGGCGGGCCCGGCCCGTTTCGAACCCGACGACACCGCGATGGCCCGCCACCTGGCCACCCAGGCCGGCCTCGCGGTGGACACCGCGCTGCGCTACGCCCGGGAGTTCGAGACCGCCCGCGAGCTGCAGCGCCGGATGCTGCCCGCGCACCTGCCGCAGCCGCACGGGGTGCGGCTCGCCCACCGCTACCTGCCCGGCGAGCGCGGCGCCCAGGTCGGCGGCGACTGGTACGACTCGGTCGAACTGCCCGGCAACCGGGTGGCGCTGATCGTCGGCGACGTCATGGGCCACTCGCTGACCTCCGCCGCCGTGATGGGCCAGCTGCGCACCAGCGCACAGACCCTGGCCGGCCTCGACCTGCCGCCGCACGAGGTGCTCTACCACCTCGACGAGCAGGCCCAGCACCTCGGCGCCGAACAGCACCTGGCCACCTGCGTCTACGCGGTGTACGACCCGATCGCCAACCGGGTGGTGGTGGCCAACGCCGGCCACGTGCCGCCGGTGCTGATCGGCCCGGACGGCACCGCGGAGCTGCTCGACCTGCCGCCGGGCGCGCCGATCGGCGTGGGCGGCGTCGACTTCACCTCCACCGAACTCCCGGCGCCGCCCGGCTCCGCCCTGCTGCTGTTCACCGACGGCCTGGTGGAGAGCCGGCGCCGCCCGCTGACGACCGGTCTGGAGAAGCTGCGCGCCCGGCTCGCCGCCGCCCACCGGCACTCCCCCGAGCACGTCTGCCAGGAGGCGCTGCGGGTGCTGCCGCCGGGCGAGCGCGCCGACGACATCGCGCTGCTCGCCGCGGCCTTCGACGGCATCCCGGCCGAGGACGTCTCCTACTGGTACCTGCAGCCCCGGCACGAGACGCCCGGCCGGGCCCGGCGCCTCGCCGCGCACGCGCTGCGCCGCTGGGGGCTGGAGGAGCTGTCGGAGACCACCGAGCTGATGGTCAGCGAGCTGGTCACCAACGCGATCCGGCACGCCACCCGGCCGGTGACGCTCCGCCTGGTGCGGACCTCGCGGCTGCGCTGCGAGGTCGGCGACGACAGCCCGGCCCTGCCGCGCGCCCGCCGGGCCGGGCCGGACGACGAGCACGGCCGGGGCCTGCAGATAGTCGCCAGGTGCGCCGACGACTGGGGTGCCACCCGGCTCGGCGCGGGCAAGGTGGTCTGGTTCGAGCAGCGCCTGCCGACCCGCTGCCGGGCCGTCCCCACCCGGGCCCGGGGCACGGCGTAGCCCCCTGGGCCGGCGGGCGGTTCAGGGACGTTCGAACTCCGGGTGGGTGCGGACGAGTTCGCCGAGGGTGGCGGCCAGGTCGGGGCCGAGGACGGCGTCGGCCAGCGGCGGGGTACGGCGCAGGGCGAGGACGGTGCGGAGCACGTCGGCGTGGTGCAGCAGCCGCAGGGAGTCCAGGTACTCGCGCTGCTCGGCGGTGCGGCCCCCGGCACCGGCGGTGCGCCAGGCGGTGAGCAGCGACTTGACCACGGTGAACATCATCCGGCGGCCGCGGACGAGCTCGGGGCGGGCGTTCAGGCCGAAGACGTCGATGGTGGCCTCGCCCTTGGCGGTGAGCGGGTCGTAGGCGCCGGACTCCAGGTAGAGCACCAGGTGTTCGGCGGGGTCCTCGCGGGCCGGGTCGACCAGCAGGTGCTCACCGGTGACGGGGTCGCAGGGGAACCGGTCGCGCTTCTGGTTGCTGTTGCAGTGGGCGCAGGCGAGCAGGTGGTTCTGCCAGTCGAAGGTCCGCAGCGGGTCGCGGGCGATCGGCTCGAAGTGGTCGATGTCGGTGCCGAGGTTGTCCCCGCAGTACATGCAGCGTTCCAGGCCGGGCGCCATCCGGCGGAGCATCAGGCGGAGTTGGGCCTTGGGCTGGCGGGCGGTGCGCCAGGCGGCGCGGCCGGCCGCGGTGGTCGGGCCGGCGGTGCGGATGGCGGCGGTGCGGCGGGCCAGTTCGGCGGCGAGGGCGGGGGCGAGCGGCGGCCGCTGCAGCGGGATCACGGCTGGTCGCCCAGCAGCCGGGCGGCGAGTTCGTCCGCGCGGGCGCCGAGGGAGCTGTTGAGCTTGGCGCCGAGGCGCCGGTAGGCGTCGAGTTCGGCGCTGGTGGCGCGGCCGCTGTAGAGCTTGCGCTCCAGCCGGATCAGCAGGCGGCGCTCGGCCTCGGCGGCGGCGGAGTAGGCGCTGGGCAGGCCGAAGAGTTCGGAGAGCGCGGTGTCGTCGCCGCTGCCGTACAGGACGCGCTGGTGCAGGTCCTCGTCGAGGACGCGGGGCGCCTCGTCGGTGCCGGGCGCGGCGAGGCGGACGAGGGTGCCGGGGTCGGCGGCCTGGCAGACGTACGGGCTGTGCGTGGCGACCAGGAACTGCGTCTGCGGGAAGCGGGTGGTGAGCCAGCCGCCGATCTGCTGCTGCCGGACGGGGTGCAGGTGGAGGTCGACGTCGTCGATCAGCGCGATGCCGGGGCGCGGCACGGTGGTCGCGCCGTTCACGGCCTCGGTGCGGGCCTCCCCGGCGAGGGTGCAGACGATCGCGGCGAGGGCGGCGGTGCCGCTGCCGAGTGCGGTGAGCGGCCGGGCGGGGCCGTCCGGCGGTGCGACCAGGGCGCGGCCGGGGTCGGTGATGCGCCAGCCGTCGGGGAGCAGCCCTTCCGCGAGCAGGGCGGCGGCGGCCGCGGTGAGGGCGGTGGGCGGGGTGCGGTCGGCGCCGAGGTGGTGGGCGCGGGTGCGGCCGTGGCGGGCCGGTTCGCCGCTGCCGTCCCACCGGCCGAGGCCGGGCAGGTCGACGGTGCCGGGGGTGCCGCCGGCGGGCTCCGGGCTGCCGGGGGCGCCGAGGGTCCGGGCGAGGGCCTGCAGCAGGGTGGTCTTGCCGGAGCCGTTCGGCCCGGCGAGGACGGTCCAGCCGGGGCCGGGGTCGACGGTGAGGTCGGCCGTGCGCGGGCCGTCGAAGCACCCGAGACCGGTCACCCTGATCCGCGACACGTACACGCGCCCACCCCCTTCGTTCGGATCTTCGAGGGAGGTATGCCCAACGCGGCGTGCCGCGATGCCGACGGCGGTGCGTCGACGGAGGAGCTACTCGACGATGCGGACGGGGAGGTCGCGCAGGACGTCCTTGAGGGCGGCGGCGAACCGGTCGTACTCGTCGGTGCGGGCGGAGCCGGGACGGGTGGCGAGGCCGATCCGGCGGCCGGGCGCGGGGGCGGCGAAGCGGGCGGCGGCGAGCCGGTCGGAGCGGCCGGCCTCGACGTCGAGGGCGGTGACGGGCAGCAGGGTGGTGCCGAGTCCGCCGGCGACCAGTTGGACGAGGGTGGAGAGCCCGGCGATCCGGGTGGTGCCGGCGGCGGTGTCGGCGCCGACCTCGCGGCAGATGTCGAGGGCCTGGTCGCGCAGGCAGTGGCCCTCCTCGAGCAGCAGCACGTCGAGGTCGAGCAGGACGTCCCGCGGGACGTCGGTGCGGCCGGCGAGCTCGTGCCCGGGCGGGGTGACCAGGACGAAGTCCTCGTCGAAGAGCGGGATGTCCCGGGTGGGCGCGGCGCCGCCGGCGGGCAGGGCGAGCAGCAGCACGTCGAGCCGCCCGGCGGCGAGCCCGTCGAGCAGCGAGGGGGTGCGCTCCTCGTGGACGTGCAGTTCCAGCTCGGGGTAGCTGTCGCGGACCAGCCGCAGCACGGCGGGCAGCAGGTACGGGGCGACGGTGGGGATCACGCCGAGGTGGAGCGGCCCGGTGAAGGGGCGGCGGGCGGCCTCGACCGCCTCGGTGAGGGAGTGCAGCGAGCCGAGGACGCGGCGTGCGTGCTCGGCGACGCGCTCGCCCAGCGGGGTGATGATGACGCGGCGCGTCGTACGCTCGACGAGCTGGGCACCGAGGGCGTCCTCCAGGGCGGCGACGGCGCCGGACAGGGCGGGCTGGCTGGTTCCGGTGGCGGCGGCGGCCTCGCGGAAGTGCCGGTGTTCGGCGACGGCGACGAAGGCGCGCAGCTGGGCGACGCTGGGGGTGCGGGGCTTGCTGTGGTGCGGGGCAGTACTGATAGCTCTCTCCGATCAGATGCGACGAGTCTAGCTATTTCCCCGATCAGTCCGTGGTGTGCGAGGGTGGATGACGTCCGAATGCGTCGAACCATAGGCAATTCGGGCACTTTCCCTCATATCTCAAACCAGGAGAAGCGAACGTGCTCACGATCGGTGACAAGTTCCCCGAGTTCGAACTCAACGCCTGTGTCGACCTCGACGCCGCGAACGCCTTCGCCGAGATCAACCACAAGACCTACGAGGGCAAGTGGAAGATCGTCTTCTTCTGGCCGATGGACTTCACCTTCGTCTGCCCGACCGAGATCGCCGCGTTCGGCAAGCTGAACGAGGAGTTCGCCGATCGCGACGCGCAGGTCCTCGGCGTCTCCGGTGACTCCGAGTACGTGCACCACGCCTGGCGCAAGGACCACAAGGACCTGCGCGACCTGCCGTTCCCGATGCTGGCCGACGTCAAGCACGACCTGATGCGCGCCTGCGGCGTCGAGGCCGCCGACGGCACCGCCCAGCGCGCGGTGTTCATCGTCGACCCGAACAACGAGATCCAGTTCGTCATGGTGACCGCCGGCTCCGTCGGCCGTAACCCCAAGGAGGTCCTGCGGGTGCTCGACGCGCTGCAGACCGACGAGCTGTGCCCCTGCAACTGGACCAAGGGCGAGGACACCCTCGACGCCCAGGCCCTCCTGGCGGGCTGACCCATGGCCCTCGACGACCTCAAGGCGGCCCTGCCCGAGTACGCCAAGGACCTCAAGCTCAACCTGAGCGCGGTCATCGGCAACTCGGACCTGCCCGAGCAGCAGCTCTGGGGCACCGTACTGGCCTGCGCGATGGCCACCCGCTCCCCCGCCGTGCTGCGCGAGCTGGAGCCCGAGGCGAAGGCGAACCTCAAGCCGGAGGCGTACAACGCCGCCAAGGGCGCCGCCGCCGTGATGGGCATGAACAACGTCTACTACCGGACGCTGCACCTGCTCTCCGACAAGGAGTACGCCAGCATGCGGGCCGGCCTGCGGATGAACATCATCGGCACCCCGGGCGTCGAGAAGGCCGACTTCGAGCTGTGGTGCTTCGCGGTCTCCGCGATCAACGGCTGCGGCCAGTGCCTGGACTCGCACGAGGCCGTCCTCAAGAAGGCCGGTGTCGAGCGCGAGGTGATCCAGGCGTCGATCAAGATCGCTTCGGTGATCCAGGCGGTCGCCGCCACCCTCGACTCCGAGGCCGCCATCGCGTCCATCTGACGCACCCGGCGAACCACGAGGGGCACCTCGACCGCGAGGTGAACCACAAGGGGCGCGGGGAACTGCGCGGGACGGAAGACAGCTGAGCTCAGCTCCTCCCGCCGCGCGCAGTTCCCCGCGCCCCTGGCGTCATTTCTGGCGGGCGTTCTCCAGGGCCTCGAAGACCTCCAGGCCGGCGGCGTTGCGGCGGCGGAGGTGGGAGACGACGGTGTTGGTCACCGCGATCAGCGGGACGGCCACGATGGCGCCGCCGATGCCGCCGACGATCGAGCCCGCGGCCACGCCCAGCACCACGGCCAGCGGGTGGACGGCCACCGCGCGGCCGAGGATCAGCGGCTGCAGCAGGTGCCCCTCGATCTGCTGGACGGCGACCAGCACCACCAGGACCATCAGTGCGGTGAACGGGCCGACGGTCACCAAGGCGATCAGCACCGCGATGGTGCCGGTGACCAGGGCGCCGACCAGCGGCACGAAGGCGCCCAGGAAGATGATCACGGCCAGCGGCATGGCCATCGGCACGCCGAGCAGCTGGATGCCGACGCCGATGCAGAGCGCGTCGATGAAGGCGACGAAGACCGTCCCGCGCACGTAGGCGGTGAGGGTGGCCCAGGCCTTGGGGCCGGCACCGGCCATCGCGTAGCGGGAGTGCCGGGGCAGGCAGCGCAGCGCCCAGGACCAGATCCGGGCGCCGTCGTACAGCAGGAAGAACGTGGTGAAGGCGGCGAGGACGACGCCGGTGAGCACCTCGACGGCGATGGTGACACCGGTGAAGCCGGCCGAGGTGATCTGCTCGGAGTTGCTGCCGATGGCGGTGGAGATCTGCTTGGCGAAGTCGTTGATCTGCTGCTGCGTCAGGTGCAGCGGGCCGGTCACCAGCCACTCGCGGAGCTGGTTGACACCGTCCTGGACCTTGCCGGTGACGGACTCCAGGTTGCTGGTCACCTGCCAGACCACGAACCAGCCGACCAGGCCGATGCCGGCGAGGCCGCTGAGGAAGGTGCCGGCGGCGGCCAGCGAACGGGGGACGCCGAGGCGCTTGAGCCAGGAGACGGTCGGTTCCAGCAGGGCGGAGATCAGCAGGGCCGCCAGCACGGCGAAGGCGACCAGCCGCAGCATGTCGACCACGCGGAAGAGCACGTAGAGGGCGACGCCGAGCAGCAGCAGCCGCCAGGTGGACTCGGCGGCCACCCGCAGGCCCCACGGCACCGCCTCGACCGGGGTGGCCGGGCGGCCGGGGTTGTGGACCTCGCGGTGGACGGGGGGCAGCCGCTCGGGTTCGGCCCGCCGCGGCGGCGGGAGCCGGTCGGTCGGGCCGTCCTCGGCGTCCGCGGCGGCGAAGGCGTCGGTCTGGGCGGCCGCCCGGCGGCGGCGCTCCAGCGCGGCCCACACGCCGGCGGCGACGGCGCCCGTCCTGGCGAGCGCCTTGAGCATCCTGCGGTCCCGCGTCCCGTCGGCTCTGTCCGCTGCCACGTCCGCGCCCTCCCCGTTCTTCCTGTCCGCCAGACGGTACCCGCCCGGGGTGCCCGCGGTCCCCTCCGCCCCAGTGCCCTTCCACCGTGGAGAAGGTGACGAATCAACGTGAAACGGATGGTTTCGGTCGTCCTCGATCGGGGAGGACTCCGAACACAGGACCAACTGCCGGCGGACCGGCCGGTGCCGGAGGTCCAGGACCCGCTCCGGCGCCCCGCGTCCGCATCGAGCCGCACCGCCCGTGAGCGCCCTGGTCAGCGCCGCCCGGGCGGCGCGGCCCGCCCTCGGGGCCGCGCCCCGCGGAGGGCTCCCGGCACGCGGAAGGCCCCCGACCGGAGCGGTCGGGGGCCTTCGACGCACAGCTGTGGCGGCAGGATCAGTACCAGTGGTGGGACTGCCAGAACGACCAGGCGCCACAGGGGCTGCCGTAGCGGCTGTTCATGTAGTTGAGGCCCCACTTGATCTGGGTCGCCGGGTTGGTGCGCCAGTCGTCGGCGACGGAGGCCATCTTGGAGCCCGGCAGGGCCTGCACCAGGCCGTACGCGCCGGAGGACGCGTTGGTGGCGGTGTAGTCCCAGCCGCTCTCGCGCTTCACGATCTCGCTGAAGCAGGAGAACTGGTTGGCGTCGCCGATGATCTGGGCGGCCATCGCCTGGACCGAGCCGGCCGGGACCGCGGCGAGGGCGGTCCGCGCGGCGGCGCGGTTGGCGGCCTCCTCGTCGGCCTTGCGCTTCGCCTCTTCGGCGGCCTTGGCGGCCTTCTCCGCGTCGGCCTTGGCCTGCGCGTCGGCGGCGGCCTTCTGGCGCGCGGCCTCCTCGGCGGCCTTCTTGGCGGCCGCGTCGGCGGACACCTGCTGGGCGCTCGCCTGGCGGGCGAAGTTGTCGCTGATGGTCTGCGCCTGGGCGCCGGAGGGCACATCGGCGAGCAGCGTGGCGCTCGCGACGTCGACCGTCTGCGTGGTCGTGCCCTCGCTGCCCGAGGCCGCGCCCACGACCGCACCGACAGCGGTGACGGCGGTGGCGGAGGCCACAGCAACTCCCCGGACCGAGATCCGAGTCACATGGTTTCCTTCCGGCGGCGACCGCGCGTGACCGTACGGACGCAACATGCCCCTTGCCGCTCGCCTCCGTCGGTGCTGGTCACGGGAGACACTGGCCCGGCTGCCGGGCCGAGCGGGCTCGGAACGGCGTGGTGAACGGGCGGCGTACGACTCATCGGTGTTCAGTTGTGTGCCCGCCGACCGGAGTTGCCGGGCGTGATTCTGCCGTACGCGGGGCCTGACAGAACCCTCACCATGCCGCACCGGGACGTGTCTACGCAATTCCCGGTTGCGTGGCGGATCTCACAATCTTCGCGAGCTGGGCGTTTGCCCGAAAGGTCGTCGACGACCCGTCGGACCCGGTGACAGATCGAGGGGCCTGCCGGTATGCGGCAGGCCCCTTGACGGTCATTCATACTGATTTGTCCGCTTTTGTCACTGCCGTTCCTACGGCTGGATGTCCTCCAGCATCTCGGTGACGAGGGCGGCGATCGGCGAGCGCTCGGAGCGGGTCAGCGTGATGTGGGCGAACAGCGGATGCCCCTTCAGCTTCTCGACCACCGCGACCACGCCGTCGTACCGGCCGACCCGCAGGTTGTCGCGCTGGGCGACGTCGTGGGTGAGGACCACCCGCGAGCCCTGGCCGATCCGGGACAGCACCGTCAGCAGGACGTTCCGTTCCAGCGACTGCGCCTCGTCCACGATCACGAAGGCGTCGTGCAGCGACCGGCCGCGGATGTGGGTGAGCGGCAGGACCTCCAGCATCCCGCGGGAGATGACCTCCTCGACCACGTCCGGGGTGGTGACCGCGGAGAGGGTGTCGAAGACGGCCTGCGCCCACGGGCCCATCTTCTCGGCCTCGCTGCCCGGCAGGTAGCCGAGCTCCTGGCCGCCGACGGCGTACAGCGGGCGGAACACCATCACCTTGCGGTGCTGCCGGCGCTCCAGCACGGCCTCCAGGCCGGCGCACAGTGCCAGTGCCGACTTGCCGGTGCCGGCCCGGCCGCCCATCGAGACGATGCCGACCTCGGGGTCGAGCAGCAGGTCGAGGGCGACCCGCTGCTCGGCGCTGCGGCCGCGCAGGCCGAACGCCTCGCGGTCGCCGCGCACCAGGCGCACCCGCCCGTCGTGGGTGACCCGGCCGAGGGCCTTGCCGCGCTCCGACTGCAGGACGAGCCCGGTGTGCACCGGGAGTTCGGCGGCGCCGTCGACGTCCACCGCGGCGTCGTGCGGCGCGCCGAAGAGCGCGTCGACCTGGTCGCCGGGGATGTGCAGCTCCGTCATGCCCGTCCACCCGGAGGTGATCGCGAGCTCGGCCCGGTACTCCTCGGCGAGCAGGCCGACCGAGCTGGCCTTGATCCGCAGCGGGAGGTCCTTGGAGACGACGGTGACGTCGTACCCCTCGGCCTGCAGGTTCCGCGCGACCGCCAGGATGCGGGTGTCGGCCTCGCCGCCGCCGGCGCGGTAGCCGGCCGGCAGGATCGACGGGTCGGAGTGGTTCAGCTCGACCCGGATGGTGCCGCCGAGCTCGCCGACCGGGATCGGCTCGTCGAGCCGGCCGTGGCGGATCCGGTAGTCGTCGAGGAGGCGCAGCGCCTGGCGGGCGAAGTAGCCCAGCTCCGGGTGGTGCCGCTTGGCCTCCAGCTCGGTGACCACGACCACCGGCAGGACGACCTCGTGCTCCTCGAAGCGGCTCATGGCGAGCGGGTCCGCCAGGAGCACGCTGGTGTCGAGAACGTACGTGCGCCGGTCTGGTGTCCGGCGGCTCTTGGAACTGACCACTAGGCCTCCAGAGCGGATGACCCAGCGTCACCCGCGGCTCACCGGTCCCCGCGACCCCGGTGGCCGGGGTACCGGTCTGACCGGTATATGCCCCGGTGGTGGCCCCTGCATACCCCCGGGCGTGAACTCGGGGGTCACAACAGGAGCACGTTTTGGGGTCGTGGCCTGCGGGTATTTCGTTTGACCCGGCGTCAGTGCCGTCCGGTCGAGGGGCTCAGAGGCCCATGCGGCGGTTGCGCAGCTGGAAGTCGCGCAGCGCCCGCAGGAAGTCGACCTTGCGGAAGGCCGGCCAGTACGCCTCGCAGAAGTAGAACTCGCTGTGGGCGCTCTGCCAGAGCAGGAAGCCGGAGAGCCGCTGCTCGCCCGAGGTGCGGATGACCAGGTCGGGGTCGGGCTGGCCCTTGGTGTAGAGGTGCTCGGCGATGTGCTCGACGTCGAGGATCTCGGCGAGCTGCTCGATCGAGGTGCCGCGGTCGGCGTGCTCCTGGAGCAGCGAGCGGACGGCGTCGGCGATCTCGCGGCGGCCGCCGTAGCCGATCGCGACGTTGACGGTGACGCCCTCGATGTGGGCGGTGTCGTGGGCCGCCTCCTTGAGGACCTGGGAGGTGCGCGGGGGCAGCAGGTCGAGCGCGCCGACCGGGTTGATCCGCCAGCGGCGGGCCTCGGCGAGGCCGCGGACGGCGTCCTCGATGATGCCGAGCAGCGGGACGAGCTCCTCGGCGGGCCGGGAGAGGTTGTCGGTGGAGAGCATCCACAGGGTGACGACCTTGACGTGGGTCTCGTCGCACCAGCCGAGGAACTCGGCGATCTTGTCGGCGCCGCGCTGGTGGCCCTGGGCGGTGGTGCCGCCGGTGGCCTTCGCCCAGCGGCGGTTGCCGTCGAGGATCACGCCGATGTGGCGGGGGGTGTTGTCGAGGTGGACCTCGACCCGCCGGCCGTACAGCCGGTAGGCGTTGTCCAACAGGGTGCGCAGACCCGGCGTGCGCTCGACGACATCGCGCAGACCCATGTTCCTCGGCCCCTCCGTGCTGGTTCGCCGCTCGCCCACCTGGTGCGGAATACCTGGCGCAGCCTACTCCGGCGGTGTGCGTGGAGGTAAAGCCGCAGGTACCGATGGGGTCACGGCTTCGCCCCGGGAGCGTCCCGGGGCGAAGCGGGCCGCTCGGACACGATCCGGTCTCCGCTTCCTTAAGCCAGCCGTAAGACGGCGTAAAGCCGCCGTCCGCTTCTTGACGCCCGGCATTGGTCTAGTCCAGCTTGTGAGCGAGGGCACACCGGAGCCCTTCCCGTACCTCCGCGGCCCCAGCCGTCCCTCCCCCACGCGGAGCCGCCGCGCCCCCCACCGCGGCGGCTCCCCCCTTCCTTCCTTCCAGGAGCCCGCCCATGGCCCGTCACCTCGCGCAGCCGTCCCACCGGCGGCGCCGCTCCAAGCTCCCGGCCGCAGTCGCCGCCGGCACCACGGCCCTCGCCCTGGCCGGCGCCGGCCTGGCGCTGACCGCCGGCGGGGCCGGCGCCGCCGTCGGCAACCTGGTCACCAACGGCGGTTTCGAGGCCGGCAACCTGTCCGGCTGGACCTGCACCGGCACCGCGAGCGCCGTCTCCTCCCCGGTGCACGCCGGCTCCTACGCGCTGACCGCCGCGCCGAGCAGCGCCGACACCGCCGAGTGCACCCAGACCGTCAGCGTGCTGCCGAACACCAGCTACACCCTGGCCGGCTTCGTGCAGGGCCCGTACGTCTACCTGGGCGCCCGCGGCACCGGCTCGACCGACCCCTCGACCTGGTCCAGCCAGAGCAGCTGGAACCAGCTGTCCACCACCTTCACCACCGGCGCGAGCACCAACAGCATCACGCTCTACGTGCACGGCTGGTACGGCCAGGGCGCCTACAACGCGGACGACATCACGCTGACCGGCCCGGGCGGCACCGCCACCCCGACCGGCACCCCGACCTCCGCGAAGCCGAGCACCTCCGCCTCGCCGACGTCCTCGCCGACCTCGTCCCCGACCTCCTCGCCGACGAGCTCGCCGACCTCCAGCCCGACGTCGAGCCCGACCTCCTCGCCGACGCCGCCGAACGGCAACCTGCCCAAGCACGTGCTGACCGGCTACTGGCAGAACTTCGACAACGGCGCGCCGGTGCAGAAGCTGCGCGACGTGCAGAGCGCGTACGACATCATCGCGGTCTCCTTCGCCGACGCGACGGGCACGCCCGGCGCGATCAGCTTCACCCTGGACCCGGCGCTCTCGTCCAAGCTCGGCGGCTACACCGACGCCGACTTCAAGGCGGACATCGCCGCCAAGCACGCGGCCGGCAAGCGCGTCGTCCTCTCGGTCGGCGGCCAGAACGGCGCGATCAGCGTCGCCAACGCCTCCGCGGCGGCCAACTTCGCCAACACCGCCTACGCGCTGGTCCAGCAGTACGGCTTCGACGGCGTCGACATCGACCTGGAGAACGGCGTCGACCCGACGTACATGTCGCAGGCGCTGCACACCCTGCAGTCCAAGGTCGGCGCGAACTTCGTCCTGACCATGGCCCCGGAGACCATCGGGATGTACAGCACCGCCGGTGCCTACTTCCAGCTGGCGCTCAACACCAAGGACATCCTGACCGTCGTCAACACCCAGTTCTACAACTCGGGCGGCATGAACGGCTGCGACGGCAAGGTCTACACCCAGGGCACGATCGACTTCATCACCGCCCAGGTCTGCACCCACATCCAGGGCGGCCTGCGGCCCGACCAGGTCGGCATCGGCGTCCCGGCGTCCAGCCAGGCGGCGGGCGGCGGCTACGTCAACTCCACCGTGGTCAACAACGCGCTGGACTGCCTCGCCACCGGCACCCACTGCGGCAGCTTCGTCCCGCCGGCGAAGTGGCCGACCATCCGCGGCGCGATGACCTGGTCCACCAACTGGGACCTCAAGAACGGCAACGACTTCTCCACCAACGTGGGCGCCCACGCCCACGCGATGCCGTGACCCGCACGGGGCGCGCCGCCTCCTGAGGGTGGGGGCCGGCGCGTCGCTCAGGAGCCCGCCGTACTGCTGGGGTACGGCGGGCTCCGCCCATGTCCGGGCCGGGCCCGGCGCGCCGGACGCGGACGGGCCGTCAGGCCGCGGCCAGCACCGCGAGCAGGGCCCCGGCCAGCAGCGGCGGCCCGAACGGCAGGGCGTCCCCGCGGCCGGCCCGCCGGGTCAGCAGCAGAACGGCCCCCCAGACCCCGCCGAGCAGGAAGGCGGCGAAGACCCCGCCGGCCACCGCGCCCCAGCCGTACAGGCCGAGCACCGCGCCGAGGCTCGGCGCCAGCTTGGCGTCGCCGAGGCCGATCGGCAGCAGCAGGGCGAGCCCGCCGTACAGCAGACCGAGTGCGGCGGCCGCCAGCAGGCAGCGCAGCAGCACCGCCGGCCGGTGGTCGGCGAGCGGCAGCAGCACCGCCGTCCCGGCGAACAGCGGCAGGGTCAGTGCGTCCGGCAGCCGCAGCACCGCCGCGTCGACGAAGCCGAGCACCACCCCGAACAGGCCCACCCAGCAGAACAGCGGGGCGCTGCCGGCGTCCGCCGCCGTGCCCAGCGCGGCCCCGACCGCCACCGCCACCGCCTCCACCGCGCCCGGCCGCGGCCCGGCCGCGGCCTCACCGCAGCCCGCGCAGCGGCCGGTCGGCCACCTCCCCCACCTGCCCGCCGGACAGCACTGCCGCAACGGCTCCCCGTACGGCACCGCATGGCGCACCGCGACGGCGCGCAGCAGCGGCGCGGCGGCCAGCCCGAGCAGCGCACCGGCCCATGGCTCGATCATCCCGCCCCCTCGTCGGTCCTCCCGATCCTGGCGCGATCCTCGCGCAGCCGGTGCGGTCTGTGGCGTGGAACACGTGATGATCCCCGTAACGGCGCCGTAAAGTAGGCAGGCATGCAGGTCATCCAGTCCAGCAAGCTCGCCAATGTCTGCTACGACATCCGCGGCCCGGTGCTCGACGAGGCGATGCGGCTGGAGGACCAGGGCCATCGCATCCTCAAGCTGAACACCGGCAATCCCGCCGCCTTCGGCTTCGAGGCGCCGCCGGAGATCCTCCAGGACATCCTGAAGAACCTCTCCTCCGCGCACGGCTACGGCGACTCCAAGGGCCTGCTCTCCGCCCGCCGGGCCGTCGTGATGCACTACGAGGAGCGCGGCCTGCACGGCCTCTCGGTCGAGGACGTCTTCCTCGGCAACGGCGTCTCCGAGCTGATCCAGCTGGCGATGACCGCGCTGCTCGACGACGGCGACGAGGTGCTCGTCCCCGCCCCGGACTACCCGCTGTGGACGGCCTCCGTCTCGCTGGCCGGCGGCACCGCCGTGCACTACCGCTGCGACGAGCAGTCCGAGTGGTACCCGGACCTCGCCGACATCGAGGCCAAGGTCACCGACCGGACGCGGGCCATCGTGGTGATCAACCCGAACAACCCCACCGGCGCGGTCTACCCGCGCGAGGTGCTGGAGGGGATCGTCGAGATCGCCCGCCGGAACAAGCTGGTGGTCTACGCGGACGAGATCTACGACAAGATCCTCTACGACGACGCCGAGCACGTGCCGCTGGCCACGCTCGCGCCGGACCTCTTCTGCGTCACCTTCAACGGCATGTCCAAGGCGTACCGGGTCGCGGGCTTCCGCTCCGGGTGGATGGTGCTCTCCGGCGACCGGCACCGGGCCGCCAGCTACATCGAGGGGCTCACCGTGCTCGCCTCGATGCGGCTGTGCGCCAACATGCCGGCGCAGCACGCGGTGGCCGCGGCGCTCGGCGGCCGACAGTCGATCAAGGACCTGGTGCTGCCGGGCGGCCGGCTGCTGGAGTCCCGGGACACCGCGTACCGGCTGCTGAACGAGATCCCGGGCATCAGCTGCGTGAAGCCCAAGGGTGCGCTGTACGCGTTCCCGCGGCTGGACCCGCAGGTGTACAAGATCAAGGACGACGCGCAGATGGTGCTGGACCTGCTGCGGTCCCAGCGCATCCTGGTCGTCCAGGGCACCGGCTTCAACTGGCCCGACCCGGACCACTTCCGGCTGGTCACCCTGCCCCGCCCGGAGGACATCGCCGACGCCGTCACCCGCATCGGCGAGTTCCTGAGCGGCTACGCTCAGCCGTAACGGCGAACGGACGCTCGACACAAGCCAAGAGGGGCGCGTGGGGATACCCCATGCGCCCCTCTTGGCCTGCCCGTCAGGGCGAAGCGTTCGAGCAGCGCCGCCCCCCGGTGAGGAGGAGGGGCGGCGCTCCCTCAAACCCGGGCGTCAGCCCAGGCGCTTCACCAGCGCGCGGTACTCGTCCCAGAGCTCGGTCGGCGTGTGCTCGCCGAACATCTCCAGGTGGGCCGGGACCAGCGCGGCCTCCTGGCGCCAGATGTCGGCGTCCACGGAGAACAGCAGGTCGAGGTCGGACTGCGGGATGTCGAGGCCGGTGAGGTCGAAGCCCTCGACCTCGGGCAGCACGCCGATCGGGGTCTCGACGCCCTTGCCGGTGCCCTCCAGGCGCTCCACGATCCACTTGAGCACGCGGCTGTTCTCGCCGAAGCCCGGCCAGATGAACTTGCCGTCGCTGTTCTTGCGGAACCAGTTGACGTAGTAGATCTTCGGGAGCTTCGAGGCGTCGGCCTCGGCGCCGATCTTCAGCCAGTGGGCGAAGTAGTCGCCCATGTTGTAGCCGCAGAACGGCAGCATCGCGAACGGGTCGCGGCGCAGCTCGCCGACGGTGCCCTCCTGGGCGGCGGTCTTCTCGGAGGCGATGTTGGCGCCGAGGAAGACGCCGTGCTGCCAGTCGAAGGACTCGGTGACCAGCGGGACGGCGGTGGCGCGGCGGCCGCCGAAGAGGATGGCCGAGATCGGGACGCCGGCCTGGTCCTCCCACTCGGGGGCGATCGTCGGGCACTGCGCGGCCGGGACGGCGAACCGGGCGTTCGGGTGGGCGGCGGGGGTGCCGGACTCCGGGGTCCAGTCGTTGCCGCGCCAGTCGGTCAGGTGCGCCGGGGGCTGCTCGGTGAGGCCCTCCCACCACACGTCGCCGTCGTCGGTGAGCGCGACGTTGGTGAAGACGGTGTTGCCCCAGAGGGTGTCGATGGCGTTGGCGTTGGTGTCCACGCCGGTGCCGGGGGCGACGCCGAAGAAGCCGGCCTCGGGGTTGATGGCGTAGAGGCGGCCGTCGGCGCCGAAGCGCATCCAGGCGATGTCGTCGCCGATCGTCTCGACCTTCCAGCCCGGGATGGTGGGCTGGAGCATGGCGAGGTTGGTCTTGCCGCAGGCGGACGGGAAGGCCGCCGCGATGTACTTCGGCTCCGCCTCGCCCGTGGGGCCGACCGGCGGGGTGAGCTTCAGGACGAGCATGTGCTCGGCCAGCCAGCCCTCGTCGCGGGCCATGGTGGAGGCGATGCGCAGCGCGTAGCACTTCTTGCCGAGCAGGGCGTTGCCGCCGTAGCCGGAGCCGAAGGACCAGATCTCGCGGGTCTCCGGGAAGTGCGAGATGTACTTGGTGGAGTTGCACGGCCAGGCGACGTCGGCCTCCCCCTCGGCGAGCGGGGCGCCGACGGTGTGCACGGCCCTGACGAACTCGCCGTCCTCGCCGAGCTGGTCGATCACGGCCTTGCCCATGCGGGTCATCACGCGCATGGAGACGGCGACGTAGGCGGAGTCGGTGATCTCGACGCCGTACGCGGCCAGCGGGGAGCCGACCGGGCCCATGGAGAAGGGCACGACGTACATCGTGCGGCCCTTCATCGAGCCGCGGAAGAGGCCGTTCTCGCCCGCGAAGACCTCCCGCATCTCGGCGGGGGCCTTCCAGTTGTTGGTCGGACCGGCGTCCTCCTCCTTCTCGGAGCAGATGTAGGTGCGGTCCTCGACACGGGCGACGTCGGTCGGGTCGGAGGCGGCGTAGAAGGAGTTGGGACGCTTCTCGTCGTCGAGCTTCTTGAAGGTGCCCTGGGCGACCAGCAGCTCGGCGAGGCGGTGGTACTCCTCCTCCGATCCGTCGCACCATTCGATGCGGTCGGGCTGGGTCAGCTCGGCGATCTCGGCGACCCAGTCCAGCAGCTGCTGGTGGCGGGTGGGCGCGGACTCGGCGAGCGCAGACTTCAGAGGCGACACGTTCGCTCCGTTTCACACCATCTCGGCCAGGAGACGGCATCGCGGGGGTTTGAGGGTGGTTACACGGTAGCCCCGGACACCACCCCGCTTTGGTGCAATTCGTAGTACGTTCCGAAATCCTTACTACGAAATGTCCAAGAGAATGGGCGACATGGGTCGGATTCGGCCGCACCGGGACCGGCACTGAGACGTGGGTAACACTCCAGAATGTCCAAAAGTGATGATCGCCACTGACTACCTGGCAGTAACCTACGGTTCCGTAAGATGCTGCGCATGACTGCTGCGGACCTCACTGCGGACCTCGCCGCCGCCGGCGAAGCCCTGAAGCCCAAGTGGCGCGGCTGGCTCCACGCCGGCATGTTCCCCGCCTCGGTGGCGGCCGGGATCGTCCTGATCTGCCTGGCCGACTCGACGGCCGCCACGGCGGCGTGCGCGATCTACTCGGTGACCGCCTGGATGCTGTTCGGGGTGAGCGCGGTCTACCACCGCTTCACCTGGGGCCCGCGCGGCGAGGCGATCCTGCGCCGGCTCGACCACGCCAACATCTTCCTGATCATCGCGGGCACCTACACCCCGTTCACCATCCTGCTGCTGGACGGCGCCCGGCAGCAGCTGCTGCTCTGGGCGGTGTGGGGCGGAGCGCTGCTCGGCATCGCGTTCCGGGTGTTCTGGGTCGGCGCGCCGCGCTGGCTCTACACCCCGGTCTACCTGGCGCTCGGCTGGGCCGCGGCCTTCTTCCTGCCGGACTTCCTGCACACCGGCGGCGCCGCGGTGCTCACCCTGATGATCGTCGGCGGCGGCCTCTACAGCCTCGGCGGCGTGGTCTACGGTCTGAAGCGGCCGAACCCCTCACCCCGCTGGTTCGGCTTCCACGAGGTCTTCCACGCCTTCACCCTCGGCGCGTTCATCGTCCAGTACGTCGGCGTCTCACTGGTCGCGTACGGCGCGGCCGGCTGAGGACGCCCGCAGCTCCAGACGCTCCTGGGCCCGGCGGCAGCGCTCGCAGTGCGCCGCGCCGGGCCCTTCGCCGGTCGGCCGGGGGTGCGCCTTCGCGCGGAACTTCCGGCCGACGTGCGCCATCACCAGCAGCGTCTCCACCGCGGCCACCATCCAGACCGTCCGCGGCCCGCCGGCCAGGTAGCCCACGACGACGGCCAGCGCGGCCGACACCACCACCACCGCACCCCAGAACCGTGCACTCCGCAGCGCCATCGCCTCGCCTCCCGTCACATGACAGATCGTCAGATGCTCCTCCCCGCCCACGGTGACATGCTCAGAGCCTCCGGAGGCTAACTCCGCGTCAACACTGCGGCAACACCTCGTGCCGACCGGACGCTCCCCCTCCGAAACCTCCGTACGACGGCCCCGGACAAGGGCGGCACGCACACGGAACGCCCGCACGGCCGGCACCCGGCGCAGTGGACCACCGGCGCGGCGGGCACCCGGACACGCCGACGGGCGGCCCGGCCGGTCGAGGACCGGTCGGGCCGCCCCGGGGACGCACCCTCGGGCCGGCCGCGCCGGCCACCCTGCCGTACCGCGCCCTGATCCGGCCGCGCAGCGCCGTGGACGGGCTGATCGCCGCGATCTGCGGCCCGCAGGACTCCGGGCTGCACACGGTGGTGCACGTCGAGCGGATCCGGATCGACGCCCGCCGGCGGCCGGCCCGGCGGGACTCCCAGCACGCGCTACGCGCCCACCGCGACGGCGTCGACCGCTACCTCGCCATCCACCAGGGCGATCCCGGCGCGGACCCGGGGCGGGTGGTGCTGCGCGCCGAGGAGAACTGCCGGCCGGGCCGGATCCGGCGCGACCCGGAGCACGGCCTGCTGGTCGCCGAACTGCTGCTGGACCGCAGGCTGCGCACCGGTGACACCCACCTGCTCGGCTACGGCTTCGACGACGCGCCGTCCCCGACGCCGAGCTGCGAGTACGTCCGCGGCTTCAACGCCGGTGCCGGCCAGTACGTCCTCCAGGTCACCTTCGACCCGGCCGCGCTGCCCGTCCGCTGCCACCGCTTCGCCGTCCGGGCGCCGGGCGAGCGGCCGCACGAGTCGGAGGAGCTGACCCTGGACGGGCACCACAGCGTGCACCCGGTGGCGACCGGCCTGCCGCCCGGCCTGCTCGGCATCGGCTGGGACTGGGACTGACCGCCCGTCAGCCGCCCGTGAAGTCGAAGGCCACGTGGTCGGCCACCGGCCGGTAGCCGAGCTTCTGGTAGATCGAGTTGCTGACCGGGTTGGCGAGGTCGGTGTAAAGCAGCACCTCGGCGGCGCCGGCCGCCAGGGCGTGCGCCGAGGCGGCGGCGACGACCCCGCTGGCGTAGCCGCGGCCGCGCAGGGCGACGGGGGTGAAGACCGGGCCGATCCGGGACATCCCGGCGATCACCGGGCTGGCGCCGGCGAAGGAGACGGGGCGGCCGCCGTCCTCCCACACGTGCAGGCCGCCCTCGGCGAGCCGGCCGTCGACGTAGGCGCCGTGGTCGACCGGGTTGCTCTCGCCGATCTCGGCGAGGAAGGCGGCGCTCCACTCGACGAGCTGCTCCCGGTCGGCGGGCCCGGCGGGCCGCGCGGTGCCGGCGGGCACCGGTGAGGGCCCTTCCAGCCCGGCCAGCCGGTAGAGCCGCTCGTCGACGGCGGTCTCGGCGCGGACGACGCCTGCGGCAGCGGGCGGCCACGCCCGGGCGAACGCCACCGCGGCCGCCCGCTCGCCGGCCACCCCGGGTACCCGCGTGCCGCGGTCGTGCAGGGCCCGGGCGAGCTCGGCGGCCGCCTCGGCGGGCATCCGGCCGAGCCGCACCGGGTAGGGCGGGGTCTGTGCGAAGACACCCGCGACCGGGCCGTCCGGCGCGGCCCGCCAGTGGCCGAACACCGGGTCCCCGTCGCCGAAGGCGTGCCGGCCGCGCTTGGCGATCCGGTCCAGCAGGGTGAGCAGCACGGTGTTGTCGGCCGGGTGGGCGGCGAGGAAGGCGCCGGCTTCGGTACGGAGGGCGGCGGGGTCGTTCGTGAGGGTCCAGGTCATGCCCCATCCTGGCGCGGCCCGCGTCCCGTGCGCATTCGAATCAGCCGAGGCGCTCCGCGAGTTCGGCGGCGTCGGCGGTGGGGGCGTCGCAGCTGAAGCGCCGGCAGACGTAGGCGGCGGGACGGCCGGCGAGCAGCGGGCGGCCGGCCAGCAGCGGGACCTCCTTGCTGCCCGCCTCGCCGACCGCGACGACCGCGCCGGGGGCGGTGGAGAGCAGTGCGGTGCGGTGCAGTTCGGCGGTGGCGGGGTCGCCGGCCGGGCCGACCACGGCGACCTCGCGCGGGCCGTCGAGCAGGGCCTCGGCGACGGCGAGCCCCCAGCCGATGAACCGGGGGGCGCGGGTGCCGAGCGCGCCGACCACGCCGAGGGCCCGCTCGGCGGCGGTGCGGTGGCGCTCGGAGCCGGTGTAGGCGGCGTAGCCGAGCAGTGCGCCGGCGGCGGCCGTCCAGCCGGAGGGGGTCGCGTTGTCGGTCGGGTCCTGCGGGCGCCGGATCAGCTCCTCGGCGTCGTCGGCGGTGTCGTAGAGGGCGCCGGAGGCGGCGTCGGTGAAGTGGGCGAGGACGGTGTCGAGGAGCCCGCCGGCGAGGTCGAGCCACTCGGCCTCGCCGGTGACGGCGTACAGGGCGAGGAAGCCCTCGGCGGTGTCGGCGTAGTCCTCCAGGACGCCGGCGTTGGCGCCGGCCCGGCCGTCGCGGGAGGTGCGCAGCAGCCGGCCGTCGGCGGTGAGGTGGACGGCGAGCAGCAGGTCGGCGGCGCGTTCGGCGGCCTCGACGAGGTCGGGGCGCTCCAGCAGGGCGCCGGTCTCGGCGAGCGCGGCGATCGCGAGGCCGTTCCAGGCGGCGACGACCTTGTCGTCGCGGGCGGGGGCGGGCCGCTCGGCGCGGGCCTCGAAGAGGCGGGTGCGGATCCGCTCGTACGCCTCGGGGTCTTCGGGGTCGGTGAGCAGCTGGAGGACGGAGCTGCCGTGCTCGAAGGTGCCGGCGACCTCGAAGATCCCGGCGGCGAGGGCGGCGTCCTCGGGGCCGAGGGCGGCGGTGAGCTGCTCCGGGGTCCAGGCGTAGTAGGCGCCCTCGGCGGACGTGCCGGTGGCCGGGTCGGGCGAGTCGGCGTCCAGGGCGGAGGCGAAGCCGCCCTCGGGGGTGCGCAGTTCGCGGAGCAGGAAGTCGGCGGTGTCCAGTGCGGTGCGGCGGGCGCGGGCGTCGCCGGTGGCGCGCCACAGGTGGAGGTAGGTGCGCAGCAGCAGGGCGTTGTCGTACAACATCTTCTCGAAGTGCGGCACGACCCAGTCGGCGTCCACGGAGTAGCGGGCGAAGCCGCCGCCGAGCTGGTCGTACAGGCCGCCGCGGGACATCGCGTCGCAGGTGCGCGCGGCCATCTCCAGGGCGGCGGCGGAGCCGGTGCGGGCGTGGTGGCGCAGCAGCCACTCGACGGTCATGGACGGCGGGAACTTGGGGGCGCCGCCGAAGCCGCCGCGGCGTTCGTCGAAGCCGCGGCCGAGTTCGAGCAGGGCGGCGTGCAGTTCGGCCTCGCCGGGGGCGGGCAGCACGCCGGCGCCGGCGCCGTAGACCCGGGCGCGTTCCCGCAGTTCGGCGCGGATCCGGCCGGCGACCTCGCCGACCTCCTCGCGGCGGTCGCGCCAGGCGGCGGTGACGCCCTCCAGGACCTGCCGGAAGCCGGGCATGCCGTGCCGGGGCTCGGGCGGGAAGTAGGTGCCGAAGTAGAACGGTTCCTTGTCCGGCGTGAGGAAGACCGTCATGGGCCAGCCGCCCTGGCCGGTGGCGGCCTGGACGGCCTCCATGTAGACGGCGTCGACGTCGGGCCGTTCCTCGCGGTCGACCTTGACGGCCACGAAGTGCTCGTTGGCGTAGGCGGCGACGGCCTCGTCCTCGAAGGACTCGTGGGCCATCACGTGGCACCAGTGACAGGCCGCGTACCCGACGCTCAGCAGGACGGGCACCCCGCGTCGCTCGGCCTCGGCGAAGGCCTCGGGTCCCCAGGGCCACCAGTCGACCGGGTTGTCGGCGTGCTGGAGCAGGTACGGCGAGGTCGCGTCGGCGAGACGGTTCGGCATGGGCCCATCCTTGCGCATCCCCGCGCGGGTGACACACTGCCGCGTCGTGGAGCGACGACAGATCGGCAGCAGTGGCTGGTACGGCGTGCGGTGCGTGTTCCGGTGGACGGGCCGCGGTACCTACGAGGAGCGGATCACCCTGTGGCGGGCGACCTCGGCGGCCGGGGCCATCGCGCTGGCCGAGGCGGAGGCGGCCGGGTACGCCGAGGACACCGGTGTCGAGTACACCGGGCTCGCGCAGTGCTACGAGGCGGTGGACGTCCCCGGGCCGGGCGCGGAGGTGTTCTCGCTGCTGCGGGACAGCCCGCTGGAGCCCGACGCCTACCTCGACCGGTACTTCGACGACGGCGGCGAGCGGCAGCTCCCGGTGTGACTACTCCTCGGTGGTCTCCGGCTCCTCGGCGAAGTCGATCTTCTTGAAGCGGCTGTTCATGGACTTCAGCAGGAACCAGGTGGCGATGCCGAGGGCCGCGAAGACGACGAAGCCGAGCAGGCCCGGGGTGACCTTGTTCTGGTCGAGGGCGAGGTCCGCGGCGAGGTGGGTGAGGTTCACGGGGGTGCTCATCTCTCCATGGTGGCCCGGCCCTACACGGGCCGGGCCACCGGGGTGGTGCAGGGGGTCCGCGCTACTTGCGCAGGCCCGCGAACAGGTCGTTCTCGGGCAGGTCGGTGTCGACGTGCGAGCGGGCGAGCTCGTAGTCCTCGGTGGGCCACACCTCGCGCTGGATGTCCAGCGGGACGCGGAACCAGGGGCCGTCGGGGTCGATCTGGGTGGCGTGCGCGATCAGCGCCTTGTCGCGGATCTCGAAGTAGTCGTCGCAGACCACGCGGGTGGTGATCTCGCGCTCCTTGCGGCCGCTCTTCTCCCAGCCGGCGATCCACTCGCCGTACGGGGAGTCGTGCCCGTTGTCGGTGAGGTAGGCGTGCAGGGCGCGGATCCGGCCCATCGGGAAGCCGTGGTTGTAGTACAGCTTCTGCGGCTGCCAGGGCTCGCCGGCCTCCGGGTAGGCGTCCGGGTCGCCGGCGGCGTCGAAGGCCACCATGGTGATCTTGTGGGTCATGATGTGGTCGGGGTGCGGGTACCCGCCGTTCTCGTCGTACGTGGTGATCACGTGCGGGCGGAACTCGCGGATCAGCCGCACCAGGGTGCCGGCCGCCGCGTCCACGTCCTCCAGGGCGAAGCAGCCCTCGGGGAGCGGCGGCAGCGGGTCGCCCTCGGGCAGCCCGGAGTCGACGTAGCCCAGCCAGGCCTGCTGCACGCCGAGGATCTCCCGGGCGGCGTCCATCTCCTTGCGGCGCACCTCGTGGATGTTCTCCTCGACCCAGGCGTCGCCCTGCAGCTTGGGGTTGAGGATCGACCCCCGCTCGCCACCGGTGCAGGTGGCCACCAGCACGTCCACCCCCTGGGCGACGTACATCGCCGTGGTGGCGGCGCCCTTGCTGGACTCGTCGTCCGGGTGCGCGTGCACCGCCATCAGTCGCAACTGCTCGCTCAACGCCTGGTTCCCTTCCAGGTATGTCCGGTTCGTCGGGTCGGCTCCCCCGCCGCCTCCGGCGCGGACGTGCCCCTTCTATAGTGACGGACTGAGGAGCCGCTCCATTCCCTCCCCAGCCCGAGCGCGCCTCGTCGAAAGGACCGAGCCGGCCATGGACCCCAGTCGTACGACCACCGCCCTGCCGGAGGGCCGCTACAGCCGCCGCTCCGACGCCGAGGCGGACCGTCGGCTGCGGATCGCCGCGGTGGTGTGCGGCGTGCTGTTCCTGGGCGTGGTGGCCTGGCTGGGCGCCTCGTACATCCTGCGCGAGAGCGTGATCAGCGGCAGCGTGCCGGCCTTCGAGGCGGTCTCCGACCACGAGATGCAGCTGCAGCTGTCGGTCCGCAAGGAGTCGGGCACCGCGGGTGTCTGCACGGTGCGGTCGATGGCCGCGGACAAGGCCGTGGTGGGCCAGTACGACTTCCCGGTGCCGGCCGAGGGCAGCACCTGGTCGCAGGTGGTGACGCTGCGCACCACCGCCCGCGGGGTGACCGCGGAGCTGCTGGGCTGCACGCCCCGCCGCTGATCCGCCACCCGTCCGGGGGAGCCGTCCGGGCGGAATTCCCCTTTGCACATGCACCCTCCCCGGCGCATATTCGAGCGTACGGGCGGGCATCCGTACGGAGTGCCGCCGCCCCGCGGCAGTCTGCCGTGGCCGTGCCCGCGAGCTCCCCTCCCGCCGGGAGGCGGAAATTGTTAGGCTCGTGATTTCGCCCCTTCCGAGCCCCCGCGCCCGGGAGCGGGCGTTGCTTTGTAGTTACGACCGAACCTGCTGACGAACAACCCTCAGCACAGCCCAGTACCGACGAGGAGCACCCGTGACCCAGACCAGCGATGACGTGACCTGGCTCACTCAGTCCGGCTACGACCAGCTCAAGGCCGAGCTGGAGCACCTGACCGGCCCCTGGCGCATCGAGATCGCCCAGAAGATCGAGGCGGCGCGCGAGGAGGGTGACCTCAAGGAGAACGCCGGCTACCACGCGGCCAAGGAGGAGCAGGGCAAGTACGAGGCCCGGATCCGCCAGCTCACCCAGCTGCTGGAGCGCGCCAAGGTGGGCGAGGCCCCGGCCGACTCCGGTGTCGTCGCCCCGGGCATGGTCGTGACCGTCGCCTTCGACGGCGACGAGGACGACACCATGCGCTTCCTGCTCGGCTCGCGCGAGGTCGCCGGCGACGACCTGGACATCTACTCGCCGCAGTCGCCGCTCGGCCGCGCCATCAACGGCAAGAAGGTCGGCGAGGACGCCACCTACGAGCTGCCGAACGGCAAGCGGGCCGGCGTGAAGATCATCGAGGCCAAGCCGCATGCCGGCTGAGTCCGCGCGCACCCCGAGGGGCGGCCCCGGCGCGGGGGCCGGGGCGCCCCCCCGGGGGGGCCCGCCCCCCCCCCACCCCCCCCCCGAGCGGGGCGAGGAGGCACCA